>CAJJYO010000194.1 GCA_905197385.1 uncultured Collinsella sp. | reverse complement strand
GGTCTAGGCTTATGCTCGTGCGGCGCTGGCGCAGCGAAAGCAGTAGGTGAACATCGGGGTCGGCGGCATCGACATCGGCGCGACGGCCCGTGGTCTCGGCCAGGCGGTCGCACAGCGCGTCTTTGGCGCGCAGGGCCGAGAAACGCGTGTTGCGCAGCTGCTCGGTCACGCCGCGGGCGGTGATGGCAATGGTGGCGCCGGGGCGAACGATGCTCTCCCAGGCGATGTCGTAAACGCTATCGTACAGTTCATCGGCATCCTGCGCCTCAAAGCGCCCAAGCACCACGAACACACGGCTCGCCAGGCGTGACCACAGGCAGGCGCGGTAGCCTTCTTCGAGCTCGCCCTCAAATGTGGCGCGGCCCTTCAGCCGGCGAACATGCGAAAGCCCGAGGCGTTTAAGCTCATCGGCGAGTGCGGACTCAAAGCCCTCGGGGCAGCTTGCGTAAAATTCCATGGGTGACCTCTCTGGTTGCGTCGCTCCATTATATGATGGATGCTTCGTTTACTCTCGCCCCCGAAAGGAACCCATATGATTGATGCGTGCCCCGATTCTGCCGTGCTCTTTTTTGACGTGGACGGCACGTTGACGTCGTTCGATCCCGACAACATGACCGACAAGGACTTTTCGGCGGTTCGTCCCTCGGAGGCGGTGATCGAGGCGTTTCATCGTCTGCGCGACGCAGGGCACAAGGCGTTTATCTGCACGGGTCGTCCCTTGTGGCTGATTGCCGATGGCCTGCGTGCTTTGGAGCCTGCGGGTGTCGTTGCCATGGCGGGCGCCACGCTCGAGGTCGAGGGTCGCGTGGTGCATGAGGACTGCTTTGACGAGGACGTTATCGAGGAGCTTGCGCGCCGTATGGCCGCGGCAGGGATTGAGGCCTTTTTCGAGACCAACGTGGCTACTTTTGCCCTGGAACCCGCGGGCGTTGAGCAGTCGTCTCTGATCGGCACTTCTGTGGTGCACAGCACCGAGGAAATGCGCGTCGACGGCAGTCTGCGCGTGGGCAAGGTATGCCTCAGTGTGCCCAGTTTGGCTCGCGTAGCCAATGATGACGGCTTTATCGATTGCGAGTTTGAGCTGTGCAACACCGGTGGCCAGAATCGCGAGCTGAGCCCCAAGGGCATTGACAAGGGCGTGGGCGTGGCGCGAGCGCTGGCGTATCTGGGCCGCGAGGGAAATGCGCGCACCTTTGGCTTTGGCGATTCGGGCAACGACCTGGGCATGCTCGCCGCCGTCGAGACAGCTGTCGCCATGGGTAACGCCATGCCTGAGGTCAAGGCGGTCGCCGACTACGTGACCGACGATGTCGCACACGACGGTACCGTCACAGCGATGCAGCATTTCGGCCTCATCTAATGAATCCCGCGTTCTGACGTTTGCTCAAACTGCGACTCTTTGCTTTTGCATGCTCAATCGATTTATCAATCCAAACACTGAGGTGTTTATACCGTTCGCCGAGAAGATAAAAAACTGCAGCTCACGCCTTGATAAACGTAGGTAAAGTGTTTAGCAGTTTATTGGCCGTATGCTAACGAAAGGAATCAGGCAGATGGCAATCAAGGTGTTCGCTGACGGTGCAAACCTCGAGGGCATGCTCGACATGTACGAGAACGGCAACGTTCAGGGTTTCACGACCAACCCGTCCCTTATGAAGAAGGGCGGCGTGACGGATTACCGCGCGTTTGCCAAGGAGGTCCTGACCCACATCACCGATGTGTCCGTCTCGTTTGAGGTCTTTGCCGACGACGTCGAGACCATGGAGGTCGAGGCGCGCGAGATCGCTACCTGGGCCGAGAACGTCTACGTCAAGATTCCGTGCGTGACTACCAAGGGCGAGTCCACCGCCGAGCTGGTGCGCAAGCTTTCGGCCGACGGCATCAAGGTCAACGTCACCACCATCTTTACGCCCGAGCAGGTCGACGAGATGGTCGAGGCTGTTGACGCCGAGACGCCGTCCATCATTTCGCTCTTTGCCGGCCGTATCGCCGATACCGGCGTCGATCCCATTCCGTTTATGACGGAGTCGGTCGAGAAGGCCGCCGCCAAGCCCAACTGCGAGGTCCTGTGGGCGTCCACGCGCGAGCTCATCAACATTTACCAGGCCGAGGCCTGCGGTTGCCAGATCATTACAGTGCCCAACAGCATCCTGGCCAAGCGCAAGAACATCGGTCGCGACCCGTACGAGGTCTCGCTCGACACCGTGCGCGGCTTTGCCAAGGATATCGCGGCGCTCGGTTTCCATATCCTGCCGTAAGCAAGGGTACCCCCGCCTGCGACGTGCAAAATTGAGAGTATTCAGCAAGGTAAAGGCTTTTACCAGCTAGATAAAGCACGGAACAGCCCCCGTTTTGGCTCTGACGACGCTAAAACGGGGGCTGTTTTTTGCTTTTTCGTCTCTGAGGGGCATCCGGAACGGCGGAATTTGCAGAATACTCGCGATTCTGCACGTCGCGAGAGGGGGGACCCTTGCTTTAGGCGGTTTACTTCCCCTGCACCATGGTGAGCGAGATCTTCTTGCGGTCGCGATCGACTTTTTCGACCCACACCTTCACCGTGTCGCCGACGCGCACGACATCACTCGGGTGCTTAACGAAGCGGTTGGCCAGCTTGGAGATGTGCACGAGGCCGTCCTGGTGCACACCCACGTCGACGAAGGCGCCAAAGTCGACGACGTTGCGCACCGTGCCCTTGAGTTCCATGCCGGGCTCCAGGTCGTCGATGGAAAGCGCCGAGCGGCTAAAGACTACCTCGGGCGCGTCGTCGCGCGGGTCGCGGCCGGGCTTTTTGAGTTCGTTAACGATGTCGATGAGCGTGAGGGTGCCGCAGTCTAGGTCGCTTGCCAGCGCCGAGATGCTGCCCAGGCGGCGCTCGATATCGGGTACGCCGCCACGGCTGAGTTCGCTGGCGGCAACGCCGGCGCGCTCCAGGACGGCCGTGGCCACCTCGTAGCTTTCGGGGTGGACGCTCGTCGCGTCGAGCGGGTTCTTACCGCCGCTGATGCGCAGGAAGCCCGCGGCGTTGAGGTATGCCTTGGGCCCCAACTTGGGGACCTTTTTGAGCTGGCGGCGATCGGTAAAGGCGCCGTTTTCCTCGCGGTACGCCACGATGTTCTTGGCCACGCTCGGCGTGATGCCCGATACGTATCCCAGCAGGCTCGCGCTCGCGGTATTTACGTCGACGCCCACGCGGTTGACGACGTCTTCCACCACGTGACCCAGCGTGCGCGAAAGCTCGGCCTGGTCAAGGTCGTGCTGGTATTGGCCCACGCCGATAGACTGGGGCGGGATCTTGACGAGCTCTGCCAGCGGGTCCTGCAGGCGGCGGCCCAGGCTCATGGCACCGCGCACGGTGACGTCCAGGTCGGGATACTCCTGGCTTGCGAGCTCGGAAGCGGAGTACACCGACGCGCCGGCCTCGTTGACGATGGTGTATCGCAGTCCGGGTGCCTGCTCGGCAATGAACTCCGAGACGACTTCCTCGGTCTCGCGGCTGGCGGTGCCGTTGCCGATGACGATGGTGTTGACGCCGTCCTTCTTGAC
>CAJJYO010000193.1 GCA_905197385.1 uncultured Collinsella sp. | reverse complement strand
CGGCTTTTCTTGTTGATGGCTATCTGCGCAGTGGTGTCAATAGTATTTTGCGGAAGATCTTTCACTCGCTTGGCGTGGTGGCGGACCTGCCGGGCTGGTCATCGTAGGCGTATTTGCTGTACACGTTGACCTCCCACTGCTTTTTTTCGACCTTTGCCACGGAATCGAGGATGAAGCCGGTCGCAAGGCTCAGACCGCACAGGAACATAAACGACGCGGCGAGCATGGCGGTGGGGAAGCGCGGAACGAGGCCGGTCTGGAAATACTCGACAACGATGGGCATGCCCAAGGCGAGGCCGATCACCGCAAACAGAAGCGCGACGAGGCTGAAGAACTTCAGCGGGCGGTAGTCCTTGAACAACGTGCCGATCATCGCAACGACTTTAATGCCGTCGCTTACGGTATTGAGCTTGGACTCGGAGCCTTCCGGGCGGTCGCGGTACTCAATGGGCACATCTTTGATGCGCCAGCGGTGGTCGACGGCGTGGATTGAGAGCTCGGTTTCGATCTGGAAGCCCTCGGAAAGCACAGGGAAGGTTTTAACGAACGGGCGGCTCATGGCGCGGTAGCCGGTCATGACGTCATCGAAGCTGTAGCCATAGATCCACTTGATCATGGCGCGGACCAGATTATTGCCAAAGCCGTGGAAGGCACGCTTGTTCTCCTCGGCGTAGGTGCCGTTGGAAAGGCGATCGCCTACGGTCATGTCGGCCGTGCCGTTAAGGATGGGCTCGCAGAGGGCCTTGGCCGCCTCGGCGGGGTAGGTGTCGTCTCCGTCGACCATCAGGTAGCAATCGGCGTCGATATCGCGAAACATCTGGCGGCACACGTTGCCCTTTCCTTGACGGGGCTCAAAGCGGACTGTGGCGCCGTGCTCGGTGGCAATGCGTGAGGTATCGTCCGACGAGTTGTTGTCATAGACATAGACCGTCGCCTGCGGAAGCTCGCGGTGAAAGTCGTCGATGACTTTGCCGATCGTGAGCGCTTCGTTGTAGCAAGGGATGATGACGGCGATGGATTCAGAATTCACTTAATGCTCCTTATACATTCAATCCTAGAAAGTATAGCCGTTTGGGCCTGGCATCCTAAGATGTGGGTTAGTTCTCCAGTTTTGTTGCGCGAATCGTTTGCATGGCCGTCGGGTCTATACTGTTCGTTTGTCAACGATTACGAGTAAAGGAGTTGCATCCGTGTCGGATCAGACAAAGCAACAAGAAACTCGCAGTCTGCCTGCGACGTTTGCTAAGAACGAATTTGAGAAGGACGCGTTTATCCTTCGTCAGCTGGTTACCAAGGATTTTAAGATCAAGTATCGCCGCAGCGTTCTGGGCGTCGCATGGTCGGTGCTCAACCCGCTGCTGATGATGATCGTCATGGCCATCGTGTTCTCAACGATTTTCGCCCAAGGCCGAAATGGCTCGATTACGCCCGAGATGTACCCGCTGTACTTGATCGTGGGTAACGTTACCTTTGCCGTTATGTCCGAGTCTACGAACCAGGCCCTGACGTCCATCGTGGGTGCGGCTCCGCTACTCAAGAAGGTTAAAGTGCACCGCTGGGTCTTCCCGGTGCAGAAGGTGCTCTTCTCGCTGGTCAACTTTGCCTTCTCGCTGGTCGCCGTCGCCATCGTTATGCTGTGGTTCCGCGTCATGCCTTCTTGGCACCTGATTCTGCTTCCGGTCTGCCTGCTGCTGCTTATGTGCTTCTGCATGGGCCTGGGCATGATGCTCTCGGCCCTCACGGTCTTTTTCCGCGATGTTATGCATCTGTGGAGTGTTGTCATCACGGCTTGGACCTATATCACGCCTATTTTCTGGACGACTGACTTTGTTGCTCAGATGCCGCATATCGTGCGCATTCTGGTCTATGCGAACCCCATGTATAACTACCTGCAGTTTATGCGTGATATCTTCCTGTTCCAGACTACGCCCTCGCTTATGACGTTTGGTATGTGCGTCGCTTGGGCGGTTCTTGCGCTTGTTATTGGCTACACCGTGTTCCATAAGTCCGAGCGCAAGTTCATCCTCTACATCTAAGGAGTGCTGTGATGACTGAATCTGTTGTTGATTACAGCGAGCAGCCTCTGGCTGTCGAGGTCGACGACGTCACCATGATCTTTAACATGGCGTCCGAGTCGCTGACCAACCTCAAGGAGTACTTCATCAAGCTTGCCAAGCACGAGCTGTTCTTTGAGGAGTTTAGGGCGCTCAAGCATATCTCGTTTGATATTCATCGTGGCGAGGTCGTGGGCCTGGTTGGCACCAATGGCTCCGGCAAGTCTACGATGCTCAAGATTATCGCTGGCGTACTTGAGCCTAGCGAGGGCAGCGTTAAGGTGCACGGTAACATCGCGCCGCTGATTGAGCTTGGTGCCGGCTTTGACCCCGAGCTGACCGCCCGCGAGAACATCTATCTGAACGGCGCCCTGCTCGGCTATACCAAGGAGTTCATCGACGCCAACTTTGACGGCATTATTGAGTTCGCTGAGCTTCAGAACTTTGTCGATATGCCGCTTAAGAACTTCTCCTCGGGCATGGTGGCGCGTATCGCCTTTGCAATCGCGACGATTACCGAGCCCGATATTCTGATCGTTGACGAGACGCTGTCCGTCGGTGACGTGTTCTTCCAGCAGAAGTGCGAGGCCCGCATCCAGCACTTTATCCAGAGCGGCGACGTGACAGTTCTGTTCGTTTCGCATTCCATGGAGCAGGTTGAGCGCATCTGCCAGCGTGCCGTTTGGATTGAGAAAGGTGACCTTCGCATGGACGGCCCGGTCGATGAGGTCTGCAAGGCGTACCGCGAGCAGTTCAACTAGGTTATAATTACTTGCGCCTGACAGGCTTGCGCTTGCTTGGGCGTGCGGTTATTTGCTCCATTAGCTCAGTTGGATAGAGCAGGGGACTTCTAATCCCAAGGTCGACGGTTCGAATCCGCCATGGAGCACCATCGTTTATTAAGCCCAGACCGCTTGGTGGTCTGGGCTTTTTCCATCTTGTGTGCTGCCGTTTTGAAGGGTTCGCTATGGGAAGCAAAAGGCTCGACTGGATAGATATTGCAAAGGGGATTGCAATTATTCTGGTCATTGTGGGGCACACCGTCCCAAATCCCTCTCCCTTGCGGCACGCGATCTTCTCGTTTCACATGCCGGTGTTCTTTATTCTTGCCGGGTATACGTTTAGGCCTAAGCCGTGGTGTGAGCTGCTGAGTGGTTCGGTGTCTCGCCTGCTGGTGCCGTATGTGGTTCTTGCACTGGCGTGGCAGGTGCCGACGTTCTTGATGAGCGGCGCTCCGTTGACGAGCGGTACGCTGGTTGCGGGGCTTAACACGCTTGTGTTTGCCTCGGGCGTTGATGTGCCTGGGCTTGGCGTTACCGCCGTTGGCATGGCATGGTTTCTGGCGGCGCTGTTTATGTCGCGCCTGCTGTTTGATGCGCTCACCCGGCTGTTTGATCGCCGCGGGATTGGGGTTGTTTGGCAGGGGGGTTGTCTGTGCCGCGATAGCCTTTTGCGGTTTGAGCGTGTCTCGATTTATGGGTGTTTACCTGCCGCTCGATCTGGATCTGAGCTGCTATATTGTGCTGCTGATG
>CAJJYO010000192.1 GCA_905197385.1 uncultured Collinsella sp. | reverse complement strand
TGAGGGGTTAAACAGGAACTATTCCACCGCAACTTATCGGTGGCGTGTTTGGTTGGTGCCTGTTGATGGTCTGGGTATCGGGGAGGGCGGGCTCCGTTATAATCGCCTAGAACATTAAATGGAAACGGGACGGGAGCCATTCATGCGCCAGGGTTTCGACAACGCGAAGTATATCGAGCTGCAGGCCGCTCATATTAAGGAGCGCATCTCGCAGTTTGGCGGCAAACTCTATTTGGAGTTTGGCGGCAAGCTGTTTGACGACTATCACGCGAGCCGCGTGCTGCCGGGTTTTGAGCCGGACAGCAAGTTTCGCATGCTCAAGAGCATAGCCGACGACGTCGTGGTCATCATCGCCATTAACGCGAACCACATCGAGAAGAACAAGGCTCGCGGTGACCTGGGCATTACCTATGACGAGGACGTCTTGCGCCTGGTCGACCTGTTCCGCGGCAACGGTTTTGCTGTCGCGGCCGTGGTTATCACCCAGTACGCCGGCCAGCCCGCCGCCGATGTCTTCCGCAATCGCCTGAACGCGCTCGGCATTCCCGCCAAGCTGCACTATCCCATCGAGGGCTATCCCCACGACGTCGATCTGATCGTGTCCGACGACGGCTACGGCAAGAACGAGTTTGTCGAGACCACCCGTCCGCTCGTCGTGGTCACCGCGCCGGGTCCTGGCTCGGGTAAGCTCGCCACCTGCCTGTCGCAGCTTTATCACGAGCACAAACACGGCACCGCCGCCGGCTACGCCAAGTTCGAGACCTTCCCGGTCTGGAACCTTCCCCTCACGCATCCGGTCAACATCGCCTACGAGGCGGCCACGGCAGATCTCGACGACGCCAATATCATCGACTCCTTCCACTTGGAGGCCTACAACAAGACCACGGTCAACTACAACCGTGACGTCGAGGCTTTCCCGGTGGTCCGTGCTCTGATGGAAAAGATCCTGGGCAAGAGCCCCTACCAGAGCCCCACGGACATGGGCGTCAATATGGTCGGTTTTGCTATTACCGATGACGATGCCTGCCGCGACGCTTCCAAGATGGAGATCGTCCGCCGCTACTTTACCGCGGTCGAAAATGTGCGCCGTACCGGCGTGGGCGATGAGCAAGTCGACCGTCTCAAGATTATTATGAAGAAGGCCGGTATTGACAAGAACTACTCGCCGGCACGCTCGGCCGCCCTTACCAGGGAGCAGCTGACGGGTGGCCCCGTAGGCGCCATGGTCATGCCCGATGGCTCCGTGGTGACCGGCAAGACTTCCACGCGCCTGGGCGCCGCGAGCTCGCTCATCATGAATGCACTTAAGCATGTCTCGGGCGTTGACCTTGAGCTCGAGGTCATTAGCGATGAAGCGATCGAGCCTATCAGCAAGCTCAAGACGCATTTCCTGGGTAGCAAGAACCCGCGCCTGCACACCGACGAGACGCTTATGGCGCTCTCGATCACCTCGGCAACGAGCGAGACGGCGGCCCGCGTCCTTTCGGGCCTGGAGCAGCTGCGCGGGTGCGATGCCTTCTTTAGCGTGATCATCTCGCCGACGGACGAGACGGTGTTGCGCAAGCTGGGCATCAACGTGTGCTGCGAGCCTAAGTTCGAGCGCCGTGGTTTCTTCCACCGCTAAGCCTGGATAAATTGGTCCGAAAGGGGCACATCGGGTATGCATTCAGTGTGCCCCTTTTATCAACAAAGCTACCGTTTAACCTAAAAATAGCCCGCTTACCTGCCTATAAGCGATTTGGGCGGTATACAATAACCCTAATTGTTTCATCCTTTTGCGGGGATGCCGCATGATGGATGTTGCCGGCCATCATGGGGTGTGCCGGTCGCGCACGGTGCAAGTGATGCCCGTGCTCGGTTTGAGGAGGCTGCCATGGCTGGCAAGGGTCGTGCGAGTGTCAACGATATGAAGCGTGTCGAGGTACAGGTGCTGATGGAGATCGCACAGCTGTCCGAAGACAACGGCGGATTTTATGGCTTTTCGCGCAAGACGCTTGCCGAGCGTGTGGGGGTGTCTCCGTATCGCGCCCGCGCGGCAATTGAACGCTTGGAATCCGAAGACATCATTGAGGTCGTCTCGCGCTACAGCGAAGACGGCGGCCAGCTCGCAAATGGTATTTGTCTCACGGAGCGTGGCGAATGGTATCTAGAGGGCATCCGTGCCGGTATGCTCGTGCAGGACTTGATCAAGGACGAAGTTGCCGATCGATAATAGCGTACATTCATAGTGGAAGCGACGCCGCCTGGGCAACCGGACGGCGTTTTGTTTCGAGATGGAGAAATGCGATTGCGCGTAAGAAAAAATGCGTGCGGCGCGCGTCGCGAGTATTACAATGAAGACCCGTAAGATGTGTATGGACAACTTCTACGGGAAGCGCAGGTAACTCAATATGACCAAGCATGTGTTCGTGACCGGCGGCGTGGTTTCGTCTCTGGGTAAGGGTATTACCGCGGCCTCGCTGGGCCGTCTGCTCAAGTCGCGCGGGTACAAGGTGACGATGCAAAAGGCCGACCCGTATCTGAACGTCGACCCCGGCACCATGAGCCCGTTCCAGCATGGCGAGGTCTTTGTGACCGAGGACGGCTACGAGTCCGATCTGGACCTGGGCCACTACGAGCGCTTTATTGACGAGAACCTGACCCGCGATTCCAACTTTACGACTGGTGCCATCTATAAGAGCCTGATCGCCCGTGAACGTCGCGGTGACTTTTTGGGCGGCACCGTGCAGGTGATTCCGCACGTCACGAACGCCATTAAGGATAAGTTCCGTCGTATTGAGGAGCAGACCGGCTCCGACGTGGTCATCACTGAGTTGGGCGGCACCATCGGCGACATCGAGTCGCAGCCGTTTGTCGAGGCCATCCGTCAGTATCGCAAGGAGGCCGGCCCCGAGAACGTCTGCTACATCCACGTTTCGCTCGTTCCCTATATCGCCGCCGCCCACGAGGTCAAGACCAAACCGACGCAGCACTCCGTCAAGGAGCTCCGCAGCTTTGGTATCCAGCCCGATATTATCGTCCTGCGCTCCGATCACCATATCGACGACGCCATCCGCGGCAAGATTGCAAGCTTCTGCGACGTCGACACCGACTGTGTCTTTACCAACGAGGACTGCGCGAGCATCTACGATGTTCCGCAGCTGCTCGCCGAGCAGGACTTTGACCTGCGCATTTGCGAGCGCCTGGGTCTGGACCCGCGTGAGCGCGACATGAGCGAGTGGAACGAGTTCCTGCGCAAGCAGAACCATGCCAACCATCACGCCGACAAGGTGAAGATCGCCGTCGTGGGCAAGTACACGCAGCTGCCCGATGCCTACCTGTCGGTTATCGAGGCCCTGCACCACGCGGGCGTGTTCTACGATCGCCACGTTGACGTGCAGCTGGTCGATGGCGAGAGCCTCGACGAGCAGAACGTCTCCGAGGTCCTGGGTGACGCCTCGGGCATCTTGGTCCCTGGCGGCTTTGGCAAGCGCGCCCTGGAGGGCAAGATCCTCGCGGCCGAGTTCGCCCGCGAGCACAAGATTCCGTATCTGGGCATTTGCCTGGGTATGCAGGTAGCCGTGTGCGAGTTCGCCCGCAACGTGGTCGGCCTTGCCGGCGCCAGCT
>CAJJYO010000191.1 GCA_905197385.1 uncultured Collinsella sp. | reverse complement strand
ACGAGCCGGCATCGAACGGCGAAACGTCGGTGTCCACGCCGCGCACCACGATCAGCGAGCTCTCAACGCCCAGCTCCTCGGCGGCAATCTGCGCCAGGATCGTGTCGACGCCCATGCCGTTATCGGTGGCGCCGGTGCCGATGGTAATGAAGCCGTCCTCTTCCAGGCGCATGTCGATGCCGGCGATATCCACGTTGGAAATGCCCGAGCCCTGCATGGTGAGCGCGCAGCCCAGAGCACGCACGCGATCGCCCAGGTCGATGGCTAGCGGCTTGTCGCGCCAACCGATCATGTCCATCGCGCGCAGCAGGCAGCGGTCGAGCGCGCAGGCGTTGAGCTTCTCGTTGTAGTACTGCGGCATGATCTCGCCCTCGCGCACGATGTTCTTAAGGCGCAGGTCGGCGGGGTCCATGTGCAGCATATCGGCGAGCTCGTTGACGGCGCTCTCCACGGCAAACTGGCCCTGGGTGGCACCGTAGCCGCGATACGCGCCGCCGCGGTTGGTATTGGTGTAGACGGCGTCCCAGCTAAAGCGGCTCGCCTTCACGTGGTTGTAGATGGGCAAGCTCTTGTGGCCCGAAAGACCGATCGTCGTGGTAGCATGCTCGCCATACGCGCCGGCGTTGGACAGCGTGTGCAGATCGATGGCCGTGATGGTACCGTCGTTCATGGCGCCCAGCTTAACGGTCATCTGCATCTGGTGGCGCGAGTTGCCCGCAGTGATGGTCTCCTCACGGGTGTAGCAGCAGTAACTCGGACGACCGGTCTGCTGGGTCACAAACGCAACAAAGATCTCGCAGCAGCCCGTCTGCTTGGAGCCAAAGCCGCCGCCGATGCGCGGCTTAATGACCTGCACCTGCGACTGCGGGATATCGAGCGACTGCGCGACCATGCGGCGCACGTGGAAGGGCACCTGCGTAGAGGTGGTCACCGAGATGCGCCCGAACGCGTCGGTCGTCGCGAAGGCGCGGAAGGTTTCCATGGGCGCGGTCTGCGTGGCCTGGCTGGTGTAGGTGCGGGTAAAGACGATGTCGCTCTGGGCGAAGGCCTCGTCCAAGTCGCCAAAGTCGCTCGTGCCGCTGCATACCAAGTTGCGCGGGACGTCGCCGCCCTGCGGGAACATAAAGGTCACGTCGCCCTCGGGGTGGACCACGATGTCGTTATCGAGCGCCTTGGTAAAGTCGAGCAGCGGCTCAAGCACCTCATAGTCGACCTTAATGAGTTTGAGCGCCTTGTCGGCAGCCTCCTCAGTCTCGGCGGCGACGATCGCCACCTCCTCGTTTTGGTAGCGTACGAGGTTCTCAAGGATCAGGCGGTCGTAGGGACTCGGCTGCGGATAGCTCTGGCCAGCGATGGTAAAGCGGCGCTTGGGCACGTCCTCGTAGGTGTAGACGCCCACCACGCCAGGCACCTTCAGGGCGCGCGACGTGTCGATGGAGCGGATCTTGGCGCGGGCATACGGGCTGCGCTTGAGCTTAACGATGAGCGCGCCGGCGGGCACCATGTCGCCCGTGTAGACAGGACGGCCCTCGAGCAAGGCCTTCGAATCCTTCTTGGGCTGCTTGTGGGTGATCTGCTTGTAGGAGACACCGTCACAGCTGGTGTCGTTGACCGGCAGCTCGGGCATCTCAAAGCCAACCTGCACGCCGGACTCGTTGAGGAAGCGCACGATAGCGCGCAGCTGGCTCTCGTAGCCGCTGCAGCGGCAGAGATTGCCGGCGAGCTGGCGCGAGAGCTCCTCGCGCGTGGCAACGAGGCTCGGGTCCTCCTTGGCGGCGCGGGCAAGCGCCAGCACGTTCATGATGAGGCCGGGGGCGCAAAAACCGCACTGCTCAGCGCCTTCGGCAGCCATCGCACGGGCGAGCGCCTCGGACTCGGCCTTGAGGCCCTCGAGCGTGGTGATGGTGTGGCCCTCGACACGCGCGGCGGGAACCGAGCAGCTCAGCACCGGGTCGCCGTCGAGCCACACCGTGCACAGGCCACAGTTGGTGGTCTCGCAGGCGCAGCGCACCGACGCGCAGCCCTGCTCACGCAGCAGCGCAAAGAGCATGGTGTCGGGGGCAATCTGAACCTTGACCTTACGGCCGTTGAGCGTAAAGGAAAGATCGATGAGTTTGGCAGCCATTAGCGCACCTCGCTAGAATCGACGCCGGGCACGCGGCGGCAGGAATACTCGTCCGTGGCAAACTTAGGAATCTGCACGCCCTCGAACTCGCGGGCAAGCGCGGCCGAAAGCTCGATGCCGGCGGCGCGGCGCACGGCCTGAATCGCTAGCGGAGCCGAGATGCGGCGGCGGTAGTCGGCCGAGCCCCACATGTTGGTGCCGTAGCTCAGGGCACGCACGGATGCGGCCAGGGCGCGCAGCTCGTCCTCGGAAGGCTGCTCGTTCACCAGACCGCACGCCTCGCCCTGCAGCAGGGTCGCGCGCAGCGGGCGAGCACCCACGGTGACGTGCCAGGTGTTGTCCCACCAGGCGGCGGTGACGTTGAGCGAGGGGAAGTCGGTCGCAGCCTTGCGCACGGCCTCGTAGCTCGCACGGTAGTCGTGTTTAACGACCACGATGTGCTCGATCACGTCGCGCACGTAACCCATGTCGACGAACTCGGCGAGCGGCACGCGGCCGGCGCCCGTCAGCTCAACATAGGAATCGAGCGCCAAAAAGGCCGAGAGCACGTCCGAGAAGCCAAAGCGACCGTAGATGCTGCCGCCCACCGTGGCGGTGTTACGCAGCTGCACGCCCACGATATCGTGAACGGCGAACTCAAAGACATGGTTGACGAGCACGTTGAGCTCGGCATGGCGCTCGAGCTGGCGCAGGGTGCACATGGCACCGATGCGAAACTCGGTCTCGGTCTCCTCGATCTGATCGAGCCCGCAGGCCGAAAGGTCAATCGCCGTCGCCACGCGACGCGAACCCAGGCGCATCCAAATGCCACCGCCCACAATCTTGTTGTTGCGGTTCTTCTGCAAGAGCTCATAGGCTTCGGCCGCGTTTCCAACACGGACGTAGGTACCGAACTTGAGCACGTTCTCCCCCATCTCTCCACTTGTCCAGTACTTTTAAGTGTACCAAACGAGGGGCCGCACACCGTTTTAGGACAAAATCCACCCCCCCATCCATAACTTGCGGTGATATACGGACTGATTAGCCGTTCTGGGACGCTTAACAGTCCGTATATCACCGCAAGTTATGAGGAGTCCTCCGGGATAGAAAAGGCTCCCAGCCGGAATGGCTGGGAGCCTCATCACATGCTATATCGAGCGAAGATTTAGCAGACGCCCTGGGCGAGCATGGCGTCGGCGACCTTCAGGAAGCCAGCGATGTTGGCGCCCATGACAAAGTTGCCCTCCTGGCCATACTCCTTGGCGGTGTCGTCCACGTTGTGGAACATGCCACGCATGAGCTGCTCGAGCTTGCCGTCGACCTCCTCGAAGGTCCAGGACAGGTGCTCAGCGTTCTGGCTCATCTCAAGGCCGGACACGAGCACGCCACCGGCGTTAGCAGCCTTACCGGGCATAAAGGCGACGCCGTTCTCCTGGAAGTAGGTCGTGGCCTCGATGGTCGTGGGCATGTTCGCGCCCTCGCCGACCACCTTGCAGCCGTTGGC
>CAJJYO010000190.1 GCA_905197385.1 uncultured Collinsella sp. | reverse complement strand
ATGTGTGCCGCCAGCATGCCGATCGCCTGCAGGTGACGGCGCTGTCCGTTAACTCCAGCACCTCCGAGCTCGTTGCCGCTGCCCGCGAGTTCTCGGTTCCGGCGGTTGCCGTGGCCGATGTCGCTCATGGCGATGACGCCGTGCTGCAGGAGTTGCCCGAGGGAACGAAGCTTGGCCTTGGCGCGCAGGCGGTTTGCGAGCTCGCGCGTCGCGACGATGTCGACTGCGTGCTCGTTGCTATTGTGGGCGCCGCCGGTCTCGAGGCGAGCCATGCGGCCTTGACCTCAAATAAGCGTCTTGCCCTTGCCAACAAGGAGTCCCTCGTCGTCGGCGGCGACTTGCTTATGCCGTTGGCGCAACCGGGCCAGCTTATTCCAGTCGACTCTGAGCACTCCGCCATCTACCAGTGCTTTCTGGGGGAGAACCCACGCGAGGCCCACTGCATTTGGCTCACCTGCTCGGGCGGTCCGTTCTTTGGCCGCACCCGCGACGAGCTCGACCGCGTGACGCGTGCCGATGCCCTCGCACATCCCACGTGGGCCATGGGTGCCAAGATCACCATCGACTCCGCCACCCTCATGAACAAGGGCCTGGAGCGCATTGAGGCCATGCATCTGTTTAACTGCGACCTCGATTTCATTAACGTGGTCGTGCAGCGTCAGTCCAAGATTCACTCTATGGTCGAGTTCGCCGACGGCTCCGTGATGGCGCATCTCGGTGCTTCCGACATGCGTATTCCCATCCAGTTCGCGTTCTCGTATCCCGAGCGTTGGGATACCCCGGCGCCTCGTATCGATTTCCGCGAGCTGGGGCAGCTCACGTTTGATGCTGCCGACATGGATACCTTCCGCTGTCTGGCACTGGCCGAACGTGCCGGCAAGACGGGTGGCACCATGCCGTGCGTGCTCAATGCCGCCAACGAGGTCGCCGTCGATGCCTTCCTGCACGATGGCTGCAGCTTTACCGATATCGATCGCATTGTGGAATCCTGCATGGATTCCCACGATATGCAGGCGGTCGATTCGTTTGAGCAGCTTCACGACATCGATGCATGGGCGCGTGAAAAGGCTGCGCAGGTGCTCGCCGCAACCCGTTCCTAACCCATAAGGATTGCTTTTTCGTTTTATGGATACTGTTCTGAGCGTTCTCTCATCGGTCTTTTGGGGCCTGCTGATGCTTTCCGTCCTCGTGTTTTTGCACGAGGGCGGCCACTTTTTGGCGGCGCGTGCCTGCGGCGTCCGTGTGACCGAGTTCTTTTTGGGCCTGCCTTGCCGCTTTGACATCCATTACACGTCGCGTCGCATTGGAACCAAGTTTGGCGTGACTCCGCTGCTGCTGGGTGGCTACGCTGCCATCTGCGGTATGGATCCGACCGACGTCTCGTGTGCCGATCGCGTGCTCGCGGCTATCTATCGTCATGGTCGCGTGACCGTGGCCGACCTTGCTGTCGAGCTCGAGCTATCCGAGGAGGTTGTGCTCGAGGCATGCGCCTTGCTCTTGGGTTGGGGCTCTATCGCGCCTTGGTATGAGGAAGGGGAGAAGCCCTCGCCGAGCTACTATCCCACCAAGTATCAGACGCTGCCGCGAGACGCGGCGGGTTACACCACCTTTGACGGCCGCCGTTTCGATCGAGAGCATGCGACTACCGAGGGCGATGTGTGGGAGCTGCCGTGCGGCGAAGCCGAGTTCCTTGCGCAAGAGCGTTCGCATACCTATCTGGGCCAGGGTTTTCTCAAGCGCGCCTTTATGCTGCTCGCGGGCATTCTCGTCAATATCCTGACGGGCTTTTTGCTGCTTATGAGCATCTACTCTATTGCGGGTGTCACCGTGCCGATGGATACCAACGTGATCGGTCAGGTTGACGAGGGGTCTATTGCCGCCAAGGCGGGTATCGAGGGCGGCGACGCGATCCTTTCGGTTGACGGAGTATCGTGCTCTACCTGGATGGACGTTTACGATGCCATCGGCAAGGCCGCCGGTAAGGACGATATCGCCATCGAGTATGAGCGCGACGGCAAGCAGCATTCGACCTCGGTTGCGCTCAAAGAGGACGAGCGCCTAGGTGTGTATGCCTCTACGCAGGTGGTCCGTTTAGACCCCATCACGTCGGCTCGCCTTTCGTTCTCCTGTGTCGTGCAGACAGCGGAGGGCGTGATGCGCCTGCTCCAGCCGCAGCATACGATGGAGATTCTCGATCAGTCTTCTTCGATCGTGGGCATTAGCGTTATGTCCTCACAGGCTGCTGCTGCCGGCCCTGCCACGTTCCTTTCGTTTGCCGCCCTCATTTCGTTCTCGCTTGGCTTTATGAACCTGCTGCCCATCCCACCACTCGATGGCGGCAAGCTGGTCATCGAGATCATTCAAAAGATTGCTGGCCGCGAGCTTCCGCTCAAGGTCCAGACGATTGTGAGCTATGTGGGCATCGCGCTCTTTGCGCTGCTGTTTGTCTATATGCTTCGTTCCGACATCCTTCGATTTATTCTGTAGGGGAGTGTTTGGATTGTCTTTATCCCATCCTTTGCCTCGCGAGTTGACGCGCCCCGTGCATGTGGGCGGTGTGCAGATCGGTGGCGGCGCGCCGGTGGTGGTCCAATCCATGACCTGCACCGATACCGCTGATGCCCAGGCAACGCTTGCGCAAGTGTGCGCGTTGGCGCAGGCTGGCTGCGATATCGTGCGTGTGAGCGTGCCCACTGAGGCCGCGCTTGAGGGTTTCCGCACCATCTGTGCCGAGTCTCCGGTGCCAATCGTTGCCGATATCCACTTTAACCACAAGCTGGCCATTGGCGCTGTGGAGGCCGGTGCCGCCAAGCTCCGCATCAATCCCGGTAATATCGGCGATTGGGCCAAGGTCGATGCCGTGATCGATGCCGCGGGCGCCGCTGGGTGCGCGATTCGTATCGGTGTCAATGCCGGTTCGCTCGAACAGGATATCGCCGAGCGCGACGACCTCATGCAGCCCGAAAAGCTCGTGATGTCGAGCGAGCGCTTCGTCAAGCACTTTGAGGACCGCGGTTTTACGAACATTGTGCTTTCGGCCAAGGCCCATAGCGTGCAAACGACGCTTGATACCTATCGAGCCCTGTCGCGTGAGATTCCCCACGTTCCGCTTCACCTGGGCGTGACGGAGGCGGGGACCAAGCTCCAGGGCACCATCAAGAGCTCTGTAGGCTTGGGTATCTTGCTTTCCGAAGGCATTGGCGACACCATGCGTGTGTCGCTCACAGCCGATCCGGTCGAGGAGCCGCCGGTTGCCTGGGGTATTCTGCAGTCGTTGGGCCTGCGTCGCCGTGGCCCCGAGATTGTCTCGTGCCCCACATGCGCCCGCTGCCAGGTTAACCTTATTCCCATTGCCGAGGAGGTTACCGAGCGGCTTAAGAACTACTCCGCGCCGCTTTCGATCGCTGTGATGGGATGTGCCGTTAATGGCCCCGGCGAGGCTTCTGATGCCGATCTGGGCGTTGCTTGCGGACGTGGTCAGGCCTTGCTCTTTTCGCATGGCCAGATCATTGGTAAAGTAGCTGAGGACCAAATTGTCGACGCGCTTATGGCAGAGGTCGACAAGCTTATTGAGGAGAAATAAATGACCCGAGCAAAGTATATGTCTAAGCGCTATGCGCCGACGCTTAAA
>CAJJYO010000189.1 GCA_905197385.1 uncultured Collinsella sp. | reverse complement strand
TAATTATCGAGGTTCTTTCTATAAAGGAGACGCTATGCCGAATGTCCCCACGACCACCCCGGGCCCGGATGATACCGAGCACACGCCCGAAGATGTCACCGAAACGATTCCTCTGATTACAAGCGTACATGCCGATAAGCAGAGCGGACGCGCGAACGATGCGACCGAGATTTCCGATGAAGAGGCATATGCCAAGCTCAAGGCAAAACGTGCCGAACGTCGACGCAAAAAGCTCATCCGACGCGGCATTGCGGCCGGCGTCGTGGCTGCCATTGTGCTCATCGCCGTTGTCGTGACCTTAGCCATCAACGCACGGCCCGCAGGCAACAACGGGCCGGTGACCGACATGGTGACCGAGGGCACGTTTACCACAACGGTCGAGGCGAAAGGCCAGCTCAAACCCATTTCGTCCTCAGTGGTCTCCCCTTCTGTCAACGGCACGGTCGATTCTATCAACGTGCAGGCAGGCCAATCCGTCAACGAGGGCGACGTGCTTATGACCATTAAAAACGACGAGCTCGATCGCAACGTTGCCGAGGCGCAACGTGCAGTTGCAGCCGCTCAGGAAGACCTCGCCAACGCGCAGAAAGCCGCAGCTGCCGCGCAGGCCACCCCAACGACGGACGTCGAGGGAGCTTCCGCAGCGGCGTTCGTCTCCGCCGCATCAGCGGACACGAACGCCGTATCGGCCGCGCAGCGCAGCCTCGCATCAGCCCAGGCAAACCTCGACCAGGCGAACGCCAAGGCCTCCAGTCGCACGGTCACGGCCCCGAGCTCGGGTAGCATCGTGGAGCTCAATGCCAAAGTGGGCGCCACGGTTACAGGCGGCATGATCATGGGCGAAAGCGATACGAGCGGCGGCAAGCAGTGCATGCAGATCGCCGACCTGTCCAAGATGAAGGTGACCGTGCAGGTGGGCGAAAAGGACATCGCCAAGATCGCCGTTGGGCAGAGCGCCAACGTCACGTATCCCGCGTTTCCCGATATCGTGAGCCAGGGCACCGTCACGGCTATCGCGTCGGTGGCAAACTCCGACGCCGCCAACAGTGGCGGCGGCAGCCTTTAACGTCGACATTCTCATAGAGGCTCCCGACGCGCGCCTGAAGCCGGGCATGACGGCCGAGGTATCGGTGGTGACCGAGCAGCTCGACGACGTGGTGATGGTGCCGACGATGGCGCTCATGACCGAAGACGGCGAACATTATTACGTCAACGTCGCAACCGATGACGAGGGCAAGCAAACCCGTCGCGTGAAGGTGACCGTCGTGACGCAAAACGACAACGAAGCCGTAGTCGGCAAGACGCAGGTCAAGCGCGACGACCAGGGCAACGAGATCAACCCTGACGTGCCTGTTACCAAGCTGCGCGATGGCGACACCCTCGTCATGGACACCGGAGCGGACGCAACGGCTGACGGCGGCTACAGCACGGATTCGGGCAGCATGTCTGACGACGAGGGCATGTAATGCGTCCCGTTATCGACATCCGCAACGTGCACCGCATCTTTGAGAGCGAGGCAGGTTGCGCCCACATCCTGCACAACGTGAACCTTGCGGTGATGAGCGGCGAATTCATCGCTATCACCGGCCCTTCGGGCTCGGGCAAATCAACGCTCATGAACATCCTAGGCTGCCTGGATAAGCCGACGGCGGGCGACTACTACCTGCAAGGGCTCAACGTGGCCGAGCTTGACGATGACGAGCTCACCGAAGTTCGCGCCCTGAGCATTGGCTTTGTCTTTCAGAGCTTCAACCTGCTGCCGCGCCTGTCGGTTATCGAAAACGTGATGCTGCCGCTGGCCTACACCAATGTGCCCCGTAGCCAGCGCGAAATGCGCGCCGTGCACGCGCTGCAGGCTGTCACGCTGCCCATCGACCACTGGGACCACCGCATATCCGAGCTCTCGGGCGGCCAGATGCAGCGTGTCGCCATCGCACGCGCCCTCGTCAATGACCCGCCCATCATCCTGGCCGATGAGCCGACGGGAAACCTGGACTCCGCGACCGGAGCGCTTGTGATGGAGACCTTCCATAAGCTCCAGAAGCGCGGCAAAACCATCGTGCTCATCACACACGACCCCGGCATCGCCGCCGAGGCCGACCGTGCCGTGACCATCCGCGACGGTCGCATTCACGACGGCGCGTATATTCCACATGCACCGCGGACCCTGCGCAGCGCTGTAGATAGCCTGCCCATGATTTCCGCCTCCGCAAACCCGCCGAAAGGAGTGGTGGCATGAGCGCCCGCGATCTCATCCAGGAAGCCCTTCACTCGCTCGAAGCCAACAAGGGGCGCAGCCTGCTCACCATCCTGGGCATTGTCATCGGCATCGCCTCGGTTATCGCCATGACTTCGCTCATCGGCGGCATCCAAAACAGCCTGGTCAACAGTCTGGGCCTCAATGCGGCACGCATGGTGCAAATCTATTCGTCGCAAGAACTCACCGAGTCGGACATCGAGAAGCTTCAAAAACTGGTGCCGCAGATAGAGCAGATCGGCATTGTCGACAGCGCGTATACCGAGTACAAGACCGGCGATAAAAGCTATACCGTCATGGCACAGGGTGTCGATAGCGACATGCTCGACGCCGTGGGGGCCAGCAAGCTCGTTGCGGGGCGCACCTATTCCCAAGCCGAGTCCCAATCAGGCTCGCGCGTGGCGCTCATCAGCCGCAACGGCGCAGATCAGCTTTACGGCAACGAACAGGATGCGCTGGGGAAAACCATCAAGGTGTCCAACGGCGAGGTGCAGATTGTAGGCGTGATTGATGGCGGCAGCGACTCCATGGGCTCACTCACGCTGTATATGCCACGCGAAACCATCTCCGGCCTGTTTGGCGACGAGAATCCTTCATTCCCCAGCGTGACGGCACTAGCCGCCGAGGGCACGGACATGGATGAGCTTTGTAAGACCATCGAGTCCAAGGTGCGCGCGATGAAGGGCATCGAGGAGGAGGATGAGTACGACAGTGTATCGGCGACCTCCATGAAAAGCGCCATAGATGCACTCAACTCCTTTATGGGCGCGTTCTCGCTCATCATGGGCGCTGTCGCCAGCATCTCGCTGCTTGTCGGCGGTATCGGCATTATGAATATGATGCTCACCAACGTGACTGAGCGCATCCGCGAGATCGGTATTCGCCGTGCCCTGGGCGCCAGTCGTCGCGATATCACCGCGCAGTTTTTGGCCGAGTCTTCGGCGCTGTGCGTCACCGGTGGCCTGTTGGGTGTCCTGATTGGCTATCTGCTGGCCTGGGGCCTCGCGATGTTTGCCTCCGGATCAGGGGTTCTTGGCGAGCTCGGTGCCAGCGGGCAAATCACACCGAGCTTTTCAATCGCCACGGTGCTGCTGGCCTTCGCCGTCTCCGTCGGCATCGGCGTAATCTTTGGCTTCTACCCCGCTCGCCGCGCAGCAAAGCTCGACCCGGTGGAGTGCCTACGCTACCAGTAAGCCACCACCAACAAGTTGCGGTGAATTAGGGACTAAATATGCTATCTAGCAGCAAAACCAGACACTATTTCACCGCAACTTATTGAAGGGCTGCTTGCGCCAGTTCCGGGCGTCGTCCTCGAACTTTTGGCGGATGACGGGCTTGTACGGGTCGAGCTTGCTCGGGGCGCTCCTCCTCGCG
>CAJJYO010000188.1 GCA_905197385.1 uncultured Collinsella sp. | reverse complement strand
TTCGGCGGCGCGGTCGCGGGTTTCGGCTGCGGTTTGGCGCTTGCGGCGGTAATCGATCATGCCTTGGATGATGGGCTTGCCAAAGCTCACGACATCATCGTTGTAGATGGCGGTTCGGGCTGCGAGGAGGCAGTCGGTAAAGTCCATATGGGTCTTGCCAAAGAGCTTGACGGCAAGGGCGACAACGGTGGGCTCGTCGACCATGACGTCATCGAGCAGCCTTTTCATGGCCGCAGCAATCTCAACGCGGGGAACCTTATAGACGTCGCGCAGCGTGACCACGACGCGCGTGATGATTTCGGGATAGACACGAGCGGTGCGCGTGGCGATGACCTTGGCGGCGCGCGGTGACAGGACCTCGTCGTCGTCGAGCAGATAGCGAAGGATGACGGTCTCGTCGATGATGGTGCCACTCATGGATATCTACTTCCTCGGGACCCAAAATCGAATCGTCGCTTTCTGTAGCGAGGTACTCAATCCAGGCATTGCGCTCCTCGGAGCGGCGATTGGGGTCACCGTATGCTTTGAGCGATCCATAGGCGGCGGTGCCGTCCTTTGAGCGCACGGCGACCGGCTGAAAGGGGAGCTTGCGCATCAAAATGCTCTGCGCGACAAATAGACGGACGGCCTCGGCGAGCGATGTGCCCATGGCGTCGTAGAGATGTTCGGCATGCTGCTTGTCTTCCTCGCGAATGCGCACCTGCAGGATGGCTCGTTTTTGAGTCGATGACATCACTGGCCCCCTTAATGAGCGTGCAATATAGTCGGTCAAATGCGGCATGTGCCGATACTTGAGCATCTTATAACGATTACTTTATTTCGCTCAAGTAAATAACCATTA
The DNA here is from genome assembly GCA_905197385.1 of uncultured Collinsella sp. Lineage (GTDB taxonomy): Bacteria > Actinomycetota > Coriobacteriia > Coriobacteriales > Coriobacteriaceae > Collinsella. The sequence goes on along the minus strand of CAJJYO010000188.1, from coordinate 2,808 downwards.
ACTTGAATACAAGCGTAGTACATCTAAAATGAGAGCGCGTAAAAATCTCTGAGGCGTACGCATGTAATACACTCACCTTTATAGCTTCTAGAGAATAATTCCAACCTGCCAAAACCCCTGCAATACACCCGTATTGCAGGGCCTATGCTCAAGTTTGCCCCCTGCAACTGCGTATATTTAACCTGTATATCGTTGGAGGAATTCTATCGAAGTGCCTGTTTCGCCGCATGCACTCGATACGCCGATGCCGGACCACGGGCGGTCCGGGGCAACGTCGGCAGGGTCTCTCCGGCATGGGATTCAGGAGGGAGTGAACAACATGGGCAATAAACGAGTCGTGGCTGATTCTTCACGCTGCATTGGGTGCCAAACCTGTATGGCGGCGTGCATCGAGGCACACGATATTCCCGGCAACATCGCCGCACCTCGCTTGCGCGTAACGCGCACCTACGAGATTTCCGCGCCGGTGGCATGTCACCACTGCGAGGACGCTCCGTGCGCCAAGGCCTGCCCCACGGGCGCCTTGTTCTTTGATCCAAAGAACCATCGCATCGGCGTCAACGAGGACAACTGCATCGGCTGCAAGAGCTGCGTCATGGCATGCCCCTTTGGCGCCGTGAGCGTGGCGACCACGCAGGTCCCCGTCTTGATGGGCGACGTGCGCGTGGGTTCGCAGACTAAGAGCTTCGTGCTCAAGTGCGACCTGTGCGTGGACCGTCCCGGCGGTCCGGCGTGTGCCGAGGCGTGCCCGACCAAGGGCCTCACCCTGGTAGACGAGGAGCGCCTGGCAGAACTGACTGCCGAGCGTGCCCGCGCCACCATCGAAAACGAGGCGTAGACGGGCGGCCATACAAGCCCAACGATTGTCATATACGTACCGATTACTCGGTAGCAGAGAAAGGAAGGAGGGTGTCATGGAGAAGCATAAAGTGATCTGCCCGTACTGCGGCGCCGGTTGCCAGTTTAACCTCCTGGTCCAAAACGGCCAGGTCGTGGGTACCGAACCGCTCAACGGCATCACCAATCAGGGCGAGCTGTGCCTTAAGGGCATGAGCGGCTACGACTTCATCAACGACACCAAGATCTTGACTCCTCGCGTACTGCACCCGATGATCCGCCGCACTAAGGGCGCGGATCTTGAGCGCGTAAGCTGGGACGAGGCGCTGGATTTCACCGCATCTAAGATGCAGGCCATAATTGACGAATATGGTCCTAACGCTGTCATGACCACCGGCTCTTCGCGAGGCGGCGGCAATGAGGCGAACTACGTCATGCAGAAGTTTACGCGTGCGTGCATCGGCACCCACAGCGTAGACAACTGCGCCCGTACTTGACACGGCCCTACTGTCCTCGGTCTGATGGACACGGTTGGTTCAGGTTGCATGTCATGCTCCATTCCCGGTATGGAGGATGCGGGCTGCATTTTCCTCTTCGGCTATAACCCTGCCGATTCGCACCCCATCGTCGCAAGGCGTATCGTGCGAGCCAAAGAAAAGGGTTGCAAGATCATCGTCGCCGACCCGCGCCATATCGAAACCGCGCGTATCGCCGATCTCTACCTTCCGATCAAGAACGGTTGCAACGTCGCGTTCCTCAACGCCTTTGCCAACTGCTTGGTCAACGATGGCCTCTACGACAAGGAATTCGTCGCCGAGCACACGAACGGCTTTGACGAGTGGTGGGAGACCATCAAGAACTACACTCCCGAATCCGTACAGGACATCACGGGTGTCGAGCCCGCGTTGATCCACCAAGCTGCCGAGATGTACGCCACGGCGAAGCCCTCTGCCATCATTGGCTGGGGCATGGGCGTATGCCAGCAGAAGCAGAACCTGAAGACGGTGCACACCATCGCCTCCATTGCCTGCGTTGCCGGCCAGATCGGCAAACCCAATTCCGGCCTCGCGCCCGTGCGCGGTCAGAATAACGTCCAGGGCTCCTGCGATATGGGCATGCTGCCCAACCTGTACCCTGGCTATCAAAAGGTCACCGACCCGGCCGCGCGCGCCAAGTTCGCCAAGGCTTGGGGCGTGCCCGAGGAAAAGCTCCCGCTCGAGGAGGGCTATAAGCTCACCGACCTGGGCCACCTGGTCGACGAGGGCAAGGTGCACTGCTTCTACAACTACGGCGAGGACCCGGTGCAGACCGAGCCCGATTCGGCCGGTATGCGCAAGACGCTCTCCGAGCTGGATCTGTTCATTTGCCAGGACATCTTTATGACGCAGACGACCATGCTCGCCGACGTCATCCTGCCTGCCACCTCCTGGGGCGAGCACGAGGGTGTCTTTACCGCATCCGACCGTAGCTTCCAGCACTTTGACGCGGCCGTTCCGCCCAAGGGCGAGTGCCGTCACGACTGGGAGATCTTCGCGGACCTGTCTACGCGCATGGGCTACCCCATGCATTACGACAACACCGAGCAGATCTGGAACGAGTGCATTAGCCTGTGCCCCAACTTTGTGGGCGCGACCTACGAGAAGATGGCTCCCGAGGGCGGCTACGCCCAGTGGCCGGTCAAGAGCACCGATGTGAACGACCACGGTACGCCCGACATGTTCGCTGGTGGCAAGTTCACCACCAAGGACGGCCGCGCCAACCTGATGGCGCACGACTGGGAGGCGCCCTCCGAGCTTCCCGACGATGAGTACCCGCTCATTCTGTGCACCGTCCGCGAGGTCGGTCACTACAGCTGCCGCTCGATGACCGGCAACTGCAAGACGCTGGCGCTGCTCGCCGACGAGCCCGGCTTTGTCCGCATGAATCCCGCGGACGCCGATGCGCGCGGCATCAAGAATGGCGACATCGTCT
>CAJJYO010000187.1 GCA_905197385.1 uncultured Collinsella sp. | reverse complement strand
GGAAGGTCGCGCAGGGCCCGGCGCTCAAAGATACGGAAGATCTGCGTATACCACAGGTCCTGCGTCGCCTGCGGCTTTACCAGGATGGTATCGACGCCGGCGAAGTTACCGCTCCACACGTCCGTGTAGAGCTGATCACCGATCAGCACCGCCTCGTCGGCCGTGGCGCCGAGGCGCTTAAGACCCGCCTTGAGAGCAAACGGCGCCGGCTTCATGGCGTGGCTGATGGCCTCGAGTCCCAGCTCGCGTGCAGAGCTCATGACCTGGTCGCGATGCCAGTTGTTGGACACCATGCACAGCTTGAAGCCTTTGGCGCGGGCGGCGTCAAGCCAAGCGGAAACCGCGGCGGGAACCTGCTCGGTGTCGCGCGGCACCAGGGTGTTATCGCGATCGAGCAGAATGGCGCGTTTGCCGTCGGCCCACAGGGTATCGAGGTCGATGCGATCGACCGAGGAAACGTATCGTTTGGGGCTAAAAATCCTCATGCTAATTCCAAGACTGTTGATGCTCTTCGTAGGTTTGCGAGAAGTACTCCTCGTCCTGCGTAATGTAGAAATACAGGTCATCGGAGTCGGTCGGCTCAAGCGTGGCCTTGAGTGCCTCGAGCGACGGAGAGCAGATGGGCGTGGGTGGCAGACCCTCGTGCTTATAGGTGTTATACGGACTATCGCTCTGCAGGTCGTCGGCGGTAACCTCGCCACCGGTGACATACATCATGGTCGCATCGCTGTTGAGATAGCGCAAACCATCGAGCTTGCCGGCAAGGCGGTTGTAGAAGACCGAGGCCACGTGCGCACGCTGATCGGCGTTGAGGCCCTCGCGCTCAACGATAGAGGCCAAATTGACGATGTCGTAGTCGGACATCTCCACACCGTAGCGCTCCTTGATCTTGGCTTCGCAGCTCGCAAAGTCAAGCGACTTATACTCGGTCTTAAACTGATCGAGCATAGCGCGAATCACGTCATCGGCCGTCGGCGAATCGCCCAACGAATAAGTCTTGGGGAACAAGAAACCCTCAAGCGAGTCATTGGCGGCGCCCTTAAGGAAGCTATAGTCGTCCACGTAGTTGGAGGCCTTGGCCTGGTTGAGGAAGTCTTCCTTAGAGATGCTGTCGTAGGCCTGGGCCACACGGTCGGCGACTTGATCGACCGTTAGGCCCTCAGGGATAGTCAGCGCATTGGAGCCCGCGTTGGGGCCTTCCATGAGCTGCTGAACCACCTTAGTCGCGTCCATGAGCGTGTTGAACGAGTAGGTGCCAGGCTTAAGCGACATATCGGCGTTGAGCTTTTTCACCGCCGCATAGTAATCCTTGGGATTTTCGACGATATGGTTCTCGGAAAGTATCGAGGCGATCGTATCGCCCGATGCACCGTCGGGAATGGTTACCGTAACCTGCTGACCAGCCGTGACCTTCGTATCCCCACCGACAAAGAAGCCCTTGACGGCCGGCACAACAAAGAAAGCGATCGCAGCAAGCGCAAGCACCGCCACCACAACGCCGATGATCATGGGAACCGGAGAGCTCTTCTTTTGAGAACCGCGACGAGTATGCGTGTTGTAGCTCGAGCGGGTCGCCGGAGCAACGCCATGCGAACCGCGAGCGTGATGCGAATGCGATTGGGGGGCCTGCGTTCGCTGGGTAGGTGCCTGCTGCTTAAAGCGGGTACCGCCTGCAGGCTGGGCCGTACGAGCAGCGGGCTGCTGAGCCGCGTGAGAAGCCGGATGCTGAACCGAACGAGCAGAAGGCTGCTGACCCGTCCGTTGAACAGGATGGGCCGAACGAGAGAAGGACTGCACTGGGCGCGCGGCAGACTGAGCCGCGCGCTGCGTCGGCTGTGCTGGACGCTGGCCAGGCTGGGCAGGACGCGACGCAGGCTGTCGTGTACGACTCGGCTGACGCGGATCGGAAGCGCTAGACATGCGAAACCTCCTCGTTTTTGCGATCGAGCCATGTCTGCAAGAACAGACTAGCGGCAATCATGTCAATCTTGCCCCTCATCTGCTTTTCGTTGAGTCCCTGCTCACGCAGGATACGCTTGGCCTCTTGCGAGGACAGACGCTCATCCTCAAACTCGAGCGGAAGATCGAGCTCGTCGGCGATCTTTTGCGCCACGGCGGCAACGCGCTCGGCCTGAGGGCCGGGCTCACCGGCCATGGTCAGGGGACGTCCGCTTACCAGGATGTCGGGCTCATAGTCCTCGACCAGGTAACGGAACGTCTTGGCCATACCGGTGACCTCGGCGGCCGGGAGCACCTTGACGGGCATCGCCATCTTGCCATCACGGCTCGAGACGGCGATGCCAATCCTGGTCTCCCCTATGTCCAGCGCGAGCGCAACCACAGCGACTTCTTAGATTCTTAGGCACCGAGCGCGGTCTTGGCGGCCGCGAGGGCATCGGCGATGCCGGCAGCATTCTTGCCACCGGCCTGGGCCATGTTGGGACGGCCACCACCGCGGCCGTCGACCAGACCCGCAATCTGCTTAATCACGTTACCGGCGTGGAAACCGGCCTTCACAGCGTCATCGGAACCGGCAGCGAGCAGGGCCGGAGTGCCCTTCTCGGTCACGCTGGCAACGACGCAGGCGACAGGGCCGGCAACCTTCTGATGCACGGTATCCCAGACGTTACGCAGGTCAGCAGCTTCAAGACCCTGGAGCTCAGCGACGACGAGCTTGTAGCCGCCGAGCTTGACAGCGCCCTCGATAGCACTGGAGATAGCGTCGGAGGAGCCACCAGTCAGGGCCTTCTTGAGCTTATTGGACGTCTCGCGCAGCTCGGTCTGCAGGCTCTCCACACGGGCGGGAACCTCGTCGACACGGCACTTGAGCGCAGCGGCAGCGGCGTCAACGAGAGCCAGGCGGTCGGCCATGTAGTCGAGGGCGCCCTTAGAGGTCACGGCCTCGATACGGCGGACGTTGGAGCCCGTGGAGGACTCGGAAATGATCTTGAACAGACCGATCTCGGCGGTGTTGGCGGCATGCGTACCACCGCAGAGCTCGCGGGAGAACGGCTGGTCCTCGGCACCCACGGAGACGACGCGCACGATATCGCCATACTTCTCGCCAAACAGGGCGACGGCGCCGGCGGCCTTGGCCTCGTCGATGCCCATGACGCGGGTCACAACCGGCTTTGAGGCGAAGATCTGCTGGTTGACCAGGTCCTCGACAGCCTTAAGCTGCTCGGAGGACAGAGCCTCAAAGTGCGTAAAGTCAAAGCGCAGGTGCTCGGGCGTCACCAGCGAACCAGCCTGGGAGACATGCTCGCCCAGGACGTGCTTAAGCGCGGCATCGAGCAGATGCGTGGCGGTGTGGTTGCGGCGCAGGAAGCCACGGCGCTCGGCGTCGAGCGCGGCGGTCACGGTAGCCCCGACAGTCAGCGTGCCCTCGGCAACGTGGGCAACGTGGGCATACAGGCCGTTGTGGTTCTTGGTATCGGAAACGGTCAGCACAACGCCCTCGGCGGAAAGCTCGCCGGCGTCGCCCTGCTGGCCGCCCATCTCGGCATAGAACGGGGTACGGTCGAGCACGACCTCGACATCCTCGCCCGCAGCAGCGGACTCGACGGACTCGCCGTTGCGCACGATGGCAACAACCTTGGCACCCTCGATCACATCGTTGTCATAGCCGTCGAACTCAGTCGCAGCGACCTTGTCGGAAAGCTCG
>CAJJYO010000186.1 GCA_905197385.1 uncultured Collinsella sp. | reverse complement strand
GGCGGCGTCCTCAAACTCAAGCTCAACGTCCTCGAGCTGGAACATCTTACGGTATTGACGCACCACGGCGTTCTTGGGCTCGGTCAGGATCGACACCAGGTCGTCCTCGTCAAGCGCCTGCGTCTGGGTGACGACGGGCGTACGTCCCACAAACTCGGGGATCATGCCAAAGGCGTTGAGGTCCTGCGGAAGCACCTGACGCAGCAGGTCGTTCTCGTCGACCGAAGTGGGGCCGGCGATCTCGGAGTTAAAGCCCACGCCCTTGTTGCCCACGCGATCGGCGATGATCTTGTCCAGACCCACAAAGGCACCGCCGCAAATGAACAGGATGTTGGTCGTGTCGATCTGCAGCAGCTCCTGCTGGGGATGCTTGCGGCCCCCGGTGGGCGGAACGCTGGCCACCGTGCCCTCAAGAATCTTAAGCAGCGCCTGCTGAACGCCCTCGCCCGAAACATCGCGGGTAATGGAGAGGTTCTCGGCCTTGCGGGCGATCTTGTCGATCTCGTCCACGTAGATAATGCCCACCTGCGCGCGCTCAATGTCGCCATCGGCAGCATTGATGAGCTTGAGCAGGATGTTCTCCACGTCCTCGCCCACATAGCCGGCCTCGGTGAGCGCGGTGGCATCGGCGATGGCAAACGGCACCTCGAGGATGCGCGCGAGCGTCTGGGCCAACAGGGTCTTGCCGGTACCGGTGGGACCGAGCAGCAGGATGTTGGACTTGGCGAGCTCTACCTCGTCCATATCGTCATCGAACTGCGAGCCCATGTCGTCATCAAAGGCAGACACCGCAGCGCCGCCCTCGATCACGCGGCGATAGTGGTTGTACACGGCAACCGACATGGCGCGCTTGGCGTCCTCCTGGCCCATTACATAGGCCGAAAGCTCGTCATAGATCTCGTGCGGCGTCGGCACGTGCGTGATGACCTGACGGTCGTCCTCGAGCTCAAAGCCCTCGGTCTCGGGGTCCACGGCGGGCTGGGATGCAGCCTGACCGTGGTCGTTGAGGAAGCCCGGCAGCTTGCCGTTGCGGGCGGCGTCCATAAAGTCCGAAGCCAGCGACTCCTCCAAAATCTCGGAGCAGGCGGCAACGCACTCGTCGCAGATAAAGATGTTGGTCGGACCCTTTACAAGGCGGCGAACCTGCCCCTGCTCTTTTCCGCAAAAGGAGCAGCGGATGGGGTTGCCGTTCTCGTCAAAGTTGTCCTGCATGTTACCTGCCATCCTAGGCGTCCTTCGCGGCGAGATCGCGCGAGGTGACAATACGGTCAATCAGGCCGTAGTCGAGGGCCTCGGCAGCGGTCAGGTAGTTGTCGCGCTCGGTGTCGGCCTGGACCTTCTCAATGGGCTGGCCCGAGGCATCGGACAGGATCTGATTGAGCTCGCGGCGAGTCTTCTTGATCTCCTCGGCCACGATCTCGATCTCGGTCTGCTGGCCCTGGGCACCGCCGCTGGGCTGGTGAATCATGACCTTGGAGTGCGGCAGGCAGAAGCGTTTGCCCTTAGCACCGGCCGAAAGCAGCACGGCGGCCATGGACGCAGCCATACCGACGCAGATGGTGGAGACCTGCGGCTTGATAAAGTTCATGGTGTCAAGAATCGCCAGGCCGGAGTAAACCTCGCCGCCGGGCGAATTGATGTAGAGCGAGATATCCTTCTCGGCATCCTGGCTCTCAAGATGCAGCAGCTGGGCAACGACCAGGTTGGCACTGACGGAGTTGATCTCCTCGCCCAAGAAGATGATGCGGTCGTTGAGCAGGCGCGAATAGATATCGTAGCTGCGCTCGCCGCGCGGCGTCTGCTCGATAACGTATGGCACGAGGGCGGAATCGAACTTAGCGATCATACGCATCTCCATTTCTCTCTTGCGGACCAATAATGGTTCTAGACAAACGTACGGTGCCCGCATGCTATGCATTGGCTGGCACCGTACGAAGCGACCGGATAACCGGTTTATAACTTTACCCCATCACGGGCGCACGCATGCGCTCGCGGGCAAGGTGGCGAGAATTACTCGGCGTCCTTGGCGGTCTCGTCGACCTCGGTCACCTTGGCGTTCTCGACCAGGTGGTCGACGGCCTTGGAGCGACGGATGGACTCGCGGACGGCAGGCATGCGGCCATCGGCGATGAACTCGGCCTTGGAAGCCTCGACGTCCTTGACGCCGGCCTTCTCGAACTCGGCGTTGATGTCGTCCTCGGTGACCTCGATCTTGAGCTCACGGGCGAGGGCGTCCAGAGCCAGGGACTCACGGGCAACGTCGTTGGCCTGCTTGTGCAGGTCGCCGATGAACTGCTCCATGGTCAGGCCGGAAGCGGGCAGCCAGGTGTCCAGGGTCATGCCGCGGGCAGCGAGGTTGGACAGGAAGTTCTGGCCAAGCTCCTCAAAGACGGACTGCTCGTAGTCGGCGTCCATCTCGTCGAGCTGCAGACGCTCGGCGAGAGCGGAGACGCAACGGTTCTCCTTCTCGGCCGGAAGGCGAGAAGCCTTGTCCTGCTCGATCTCGATCTTGATGGCGTCGCGCATAGCGTCGATGCTGTCGAAGCCAAAGTCGGACTTGACGAGCTCGTCGGTGAGCTCGGGGGTGTTGCGGACCTTGATGCCCTTGACGGTGACCTCGACGGTGTGGGTCTCGGCCTCCTCGCCCTCCTCGACCTCGTCGGTCCAGGTGACGGTCTTGACGTCGTCAACGTTAGCGCCGATCAGGGCCTCATTGAACTCCTTGGGGTTGCTGTCGCTACCGGCGATGAGCATACGGCCCTCGGCGGCAAAGTTGTCGGCGTTCTCGACGGCCTTGAGGTCGACGGTGACGTAGTCCTCGGCCTCGACGGCGCGACCCTCGACGTCCTCGAAGGTGGCACGGTAGTTGAGGAGCATCTCGACCTGGTTGTTGATCTCGGACTCGGTGACCTCCGCAGGGGGCATCTCGATCTCGACGGCGTCGAAGGAGGAGAGCTCAGCGGCGGGACGCAGGGAGAACTCGACGGTGTAGGTGTAGTCCTCGTGATCCTTGGCGAGGTCGAGCTCCTTGTAGTCACCGCTCTTGGTGGGGACGATGTCCAGCTCGTTGAGGACGGCGGGCTCGTTGGCGGCGATCAGGTCGTTGGTGGCCTGAGCGAGGGTAGCCTCGGCGCCAAGAGCGGAGTCGATGACCGGACGGGGGGCCTTACCGGCGCGGAAGCCCGGGAAGCGGTACTTCTTGGCGGTGTCCTTGTAGGCCTTCTTGATCGCGGCGTCGACGTCGGCGGCCGGGATGGTGACCGTAGCGGTGAGCTTGGCGTCCTTGACGTCAGAAGCGGTGATGTTCAACACGTTCCTCCTCATACTGCCCAGCTTATCTGAGGTGCTGGTACCTTTATGCAACAAAGTGTCGCGACGGCCAGGGCCGACGCAGATGCGTTGGTGCGGGCGAAAGGACTCGAACCTTCACGGGAATCCCACCAGAACCTAAATCTGGCGCGTCTACCAATTCCGCCACGCCCGCATGAGCGCACAGACTAGGAATGATAGCAGATACGAACGGCAAGCGCACGCACACGTTTTTAGCTCACGACCTCACCACGAGCGCAAGGCATCCCATCTCATAAGTTGCGGTGAAATAGTTCCTGTTTGGGGCTCCAGTCCTCCAAAACAGGAACTATTCCACCGCAACTTCGGTGCGACTCGGCAGTCTGGCGGTGCTGGCCATGCGCCGGAAAGCGTGTCCCAGCTTGGGGCCTCGGAATGGGATGCGGCTT
>CAJJYO010000185.1 GCA_905197385.1 uncultured Collinsella sp. | reverse complement strand
TCTTGCGTTAGCATGGGACTACTTGTTTGGCTGTCTGCGGAGGCGATTGGCAATGGATAACTATTTGGACTTGATACGCGCTCGCCGCGAGCAGATTCTCGAACGTTTTTATGCAGCACTCGATCGCGCGGGCCGTCCCCACGATGCCGCGCGCCTGATTGCCGTCTCCAAGACTGTTGGCGTTGATGAGACCGTTGCCGCTATTCAGGCGGGGTATCGCCATTTTGCCGAGAACCGCCCGCAGGAGCTCGTTCGCAAGCTTGCGGGCCTCGTAGAGCATCCGGAGCTACCCGAGGTGCGCTTCGATATGATCGGCAACCTGCAGACCAACAAGATCAATGCGGTTCTGGGCTCGGCCGAGCTGATTCATTCGGTGGGATCGCTGCATTTGGCTCAGGCTATCTCGAGCCGTGCGGTCCGCAAGATTGAGGCGGGCGAGCTCTCCGGCCCCCAGCGTGTGCTGATCGAGGTCAATGTGAGCGGCGAGGAGTCCAAGGGCGGCTTTTCGCCCGACGAGGTCCGAGACGCCGCAGGTGAGCTTGCGGAGCTTGAGGGAATTTGTGTGCAGGGCCTTATGACTATGGCGCCCCGGGGGAATAAGAATGTGGCGCGCCGCACTTTTGCCGGACTTCGCGAATTAAGGGATGAGCTTGAGGCGACGCACTCCGATCTGAGCCTGCCCGAACTTTCCTGCGGCATGAGCGAGGACTTTGAGCCTGCTCTTGAGGAAGGCTCTACGCTCGTTCGCCTGGGCAGGGTAGTATTTAGCCCGGAGTTTGCAGTAAAATAAGGCTCTGAAGTGCGCACTGATTATCAGAGCGCCTGCACTAAACCGCGAGAGGACACAACCATGGGCTTCCTTGACGAGATTAAAAATAAGATGCACCTGGGCGGCCAGCAGGGTTACGACCAGGGTTATGGTCAGGACGACGACTACGGCTACGATGATGGCTATGACGACGGCTACCAGAATAACGGTTACAGCGGTGCCTCGGGCGAGGGCTTCTACACCCAGGACGAGCCGAGCAACGGCCTGTTGGGTCAGACGCGCCGCGGCGAGGCCGAGTCGGTGGCCGTGTACACGCGCTCCGGTCAGCTGGTCGGCGACGATTCTCGCCACGCTACGACCTACAACCCGCCATCGCGCTCGCAGGAGACGGTTGCGGGCGGTTATCGTCCCGGTGCCTACGACACGCCGTCGAGCTACGCCGAGAGCACACGTGCCCGCGCTGCTGCCCCCGCACCTGCTCCCTCACCGAGCGATGCCTCGGCGTATGCGAGCAACATCATCAACGCTACGCCGCAGCTGCCGGCCTATGTCCTGCGCCCCGAGAGCTATGACGACGTGGAGACCGTCGTGCGCCGTGTGCGCACCAAGCAGCCTGTCGCGCTGATTTTTGTGGGCGTTCGTACCGAGGTCGCCAAGCGCGTCCTGGACTTCTCTTACGGCTTTGCCTGCGGCCTGGGTGCCACAGTCAAAGAGGTGGGCGATCGCGTGTTTATGGTGCTGCCCGCCGGTTGCGAGGTCAAGGATTCGGACCTCAAAAAGCTCCGTGCCGACGGCTACCTTAAGTAAAGACAAGACGAGGAGATTCTCATCAACATCTACACCATTGTCCAGCTGGTCAATACGCTGTTCAACTTTTACTCCACGCTCATCGTGGTCTACTGCCTTATGACGTGGATCCCTATGAAGCAGGGCGGATTGCTACAGGATATCGCCGCCGTTCTTGATAGTGTGTGCGGCCCTTGGCTCAATTTGTTCCGCCGGTTTATCCCGCCCATGGGCGGCGTCGATTTTTCACCGGTCGTTGCGATTATTGCGTTGCAGTTGGTGCAGAAGCTGGTTCTGCAACTTCTTATAGGTATACTCATATAAAACTGGCTTAGTAATTCACGTCGGGCGCACAGCGCCAAGGCGAAGATAAAGGAGAACTTGTTATGGCTATTACCCCTGCTGACATTCAGGCTCAGACCTTCTCTGAGGCCAAGCGCGGCTACGATCCCGCCGAGGTCGACGTCTTCCTGGAGACCCTGTCCTCTGAGGTCGACGCCATGCTCGCCAAGATTGTCGATCTTAAGGGTCGTCTGACCGCCACCGAGCAGCAGCTCGCCGATACGCAGGCCCAGCTCGCTCAGGCTCAGGATGCTGCCGCTCAGGCCGTCCCTGCCGCGCCCGTCGCCGCTCCCGCACCCGACTTCTCCGCTCAGGAGCGCCAGATCTCCGCTGCTCTGATTGCTGCCCAGCAGACCGCCGAGGGCATTGTCAACGACGCCAACGAGAACGCTGACCGCATCCGCAACGAGGCCGACGCCAAGGCCCGCGAGGTCATCCGCCAGGCCCTGACCGAGAAGCAGGCCGAGCTTGAGGAGATCGACCGTCTTAAGGCTTCCCGCGAGGAGTTCAAGGCCGAGTACCTCAAGCTCATTCAGCACTTCATGGACGATGCTCAGAACTCCTTCCCGTCTGATCTCATGGCTTCCACGCCGGGCGGTTCCGCCGCTTCTCCGGCTGTGACCGTTCCTGCTGCCGAGCCGCTGCCCGTCGCCGAGCCGGTTATCCCCGTTGCCGATCCCTTCGCACCGATTGACAATTTCGCCGCCGACGACCTGGACTAACATCCAGCTATCATGTAGCGCCTAGAAAGGGCCCGCAATTTGCGGGTCCTTTTTTTCAAGACTTTAGTCTGCTGGCCGCGCAGCGGCCAGCTTTAAACCACCCGCTACGCGGGTGGAGACAAACGGCTTTACAAAGCCACCCCTCCGACCGATATTGACGATTGTTCAGGCCGTCAAGAATTCGAGTCGAAGGGGTGGTCGCCATGGCCCAGAAGGCCTACAGCCTTTCCCACGCGAAGTGGATGTGCAGGCACCACGTCGTGTTCACGCCGAAGTATAGGCGCAAAGTGATCTACAGCCAAATCAGGAGCGACATAGGGGAGATCCTCAGGAAGCTGTGCGAGTACAAGGGGATCGAGATAATCGAGGGGCACCTGATGCCCGACCACGTGCACGTGCTGCTGGCGATCCCGCCGAAGTACAGCGTCGCGAGCGTCATGGGCTACCTGAAGGGGAAGAGCTCGCTGATGATATTCGACAGGCACGCCAACCTCAAGTACAAGTTCGGCAACAGGAAGTTCTGGGCGGAGGGCTACTACGTGTCCACCGTCGGCCTGAACGAGGCGACGATCGCCAAGTACATCAGGGAGCAGGAGTCCCACGACATCGCGCTGGACAAGCTGAGCGTGAAGGAGTACGAGGACCCCTTCAAGAGGGGGTGATCCCGCCGGTTCGACCGGCGCGCCACGGGTCAAGATGCACTAGGCCTGGACGAAGTCCCGCGCCTTTAGACGCGAGCCCGGGGCCCGTGGGTTATACCCTAAGAGCAAACCACCCTTTTTAAGGGTGGTTCTGATTGTGACTGTACGCAGTCTGCAAAACAAAACGCCGAGTCCTGCGTTTGAGGGCACAGGACTCGGCGAACGGGTGAGCGGTCAAAGGTAGATTTTAAGGCATGTCCTAAAATCTACTTGAGGAGGAAGTCGGGGAGGGGAATGGTGCGGGCCTCGCGATGCTCGGGATCGGCGATATGGTCGGCAGGATAGCCGCAGACGAGCATGTGATAGGGATAGATGCCCTCGGGCAGGCTGAACTGCTCACAGGCCACCTCGGGCTTAAAATGGCACACCCAGCACGTACCCAGGCCCTGCTCCTCGGCCTCCATCATCATCTGATCGCAGACGAT
>CAJJYO010000184.1 GCA_905197385.1 uncultured Collinsella sp. | reverse complement strand
GGGCGTCCGGGCGGTCCTCGGCGCCGACGGGACGCGCCGCGTGTTCCGCGCCGTCCTCACCGACAACGGCGCCGAGTTCTCCGACGAGGGCGCGATCGCGGCGCTGCTCGGCGAGGGGCCGGGCGAGACGAGGCTGTTCTACTGCGACCCCAGGCGCAGCGACCAGAAGGGCGCCTGCGAGCGAAACCACGTCGAGATAAGGAAGCTGCTGCCCAAGGGTACCGGGCTCAGGTTCGACCGGCTCGCCCCGGCCGACCTGGCGCTGGCCATGTCGCACGTGAACTCCGAGCCCCGCGGCGCGCTCGGCTTCTCGACGCCCGCCCGCGCCTTCAGGGCGATGCTCGGGGAGGACGCGGCGGCGCTGCTGGACGCCTACGGCGTGGAGGAGGTTCCCATCGGCGAACTCGACCTGACGCCGGGCCTCATCGAGAGGGCGCGCGCAGAGAGGGGCGATGCCCCGCTGGCCTAGCCTAAGGGCGAAAACGGAATAGACGGACCGACCGTCCGGCTGAGTCTGGGAAGAGGTGCCGGGCGGCGGGCGGAGCATGGCCACCGGACCCATCGAAACACATCTCCACCGTTCCTTCAACTGGGAAAACGACGCCTCCGTGGCCTGAATGGGGCCTCGGGGGCGTTCGGCTAACTGCGGGAACGGCCTATCCGCTCAATGTGTTCGGCTGAGATCGGAAATCAACCGATAAACCAAGAACCACGCCATGCAGTACAATAGGGTTGTCGATGGGCAATGTCGTCAGTCGAGACGCGACCGCGCTCCGCACCCCTCCGTCTACTCGGTGCGCTCCCGCCTCCTCCCCGAGGCGGGATGTCGGCATTTTTTCATTCACCGACAACCCAATAGCCTGTGGACAGCCCGGGTAGCATCGCGTGCATCAGCAGCGAAAGCAAAAAGGGACCCGTCCATTGCGGACGGATCCCTTAAAACAAGTGATCGTCAAACCGATTTACTCGGCGTCGGTCTCCTCGTCCTTCTTCTCGGAAGGAAGCGGGGTAACCTCGATCTCGACGCCCAGAGTCTCAGCAGCGGACTTCATGGACAGAGAGATACGACGACGGTCGAGGTCGATCTCCATGACCTTGACCTGAACCTTGTCGCCCACGTGGGTGACCTGAGAAGGCTGGTCGACGTGCTTGTTGGCCATCTCGGAGATGTGCACCAGGCCCTCGATGCCCTCGCCCAGGTCGACGAAAGCGCCAAACGGGACAAGCTTGGTCACAGTGCCCTCGACGATAGCGCCGACGGGGTACTTCTTGACCAGTGCGCGCCACGGATCCTCGGTGGTCTGCTTGAGACCCAGGGAGATGCGCTCGCGGTTGAGATCGACGTCGAGAACCTCGACCTCGACCTCCTGGCCGACCTTGACAACCTCGGAAGGATGGTTGACGTGGTTCCAGGAGAGCTCGGAGATGTGGATGAGGCCGTCGATACCGCCGAGGTCGACGAAGGCGCCGAAGTCGACGATGGAGGAAACGGTGCCCTGGAGACGCATACCAGACTTGAGCTTGGACAGGATCTCGGAGCGCTCGGCCTTACGGGACTCCTCGAGCACGACGCGACGGGAGAGGACGACGTTGTTGCGGTTACGGTCCATCTCGATGACGCGGGCCTCGATGCGGGTGCCCATGTAAGAGGTGAGGTCCTTGACGCGACGGAGGTCGACGAGGGAAGCAGGCAGGAAGCCACGCAGGCCGATGTCGAGGATCAGGCCGCCCTTGACAACCTCGATAACCTCGCCCTCGACGTTCTCGCCGGAGTTGAACTTCTCCTCGATGCGGTTCCAAGCACGCTCGTACTCGGCACGCTTCTTGGACAGGACCAGACGACCGTCCTTGTCCTCCTTCTGGAGAACCAGAGCCTCGATGGGATCACCGAGTGCAACGATGTCTGCAGGGTTAGCGTCCTTGCGGATGGACAGCTCGCGGACCGGGATAACGCCCTCGGACTTGAATCCGATGTCAACGAGCACCTCGTCATGCTCGATCTTAACGACAGTGCCGTTAACGAGATCGCCCTCATCAAAGTCGGTAATCGTACCGTCGATGAGGTTGTTCATCTCCTCCTCGTTGACATCGTCAAGAGAGAAAATGGACGAGTTCTGAATCTCACTCAAAGGTGGACCCCTTTCGAACTACGGGGCCCCGATTGCTAGGACCTACAGAAGGGTGCGACAAGCACACAACGTTTAGGAACACTCGGGAGCCGACAGATACTAATGTGACGCTTATGCAATCACGTTCGTATAGGTTACGGGGAAATGGGTTCGATTTCAAGCGTGAACTGCGTTTTTTTACTCGTGTGGAGACTTTTTCGTAATCTTATGGACAGCGGTCTCCACAACTTGACGATAAGCAGTTTGCCCATACGCCTTTGAGGTAAAGTATCCGGAGCCAACGATTCTGGAACGATTTTTCGAGAAAGGTGCCCGCGTGCTCAAAGCAGTCGTTTTCGATATGGACGAAACGCTTCTTAGCATCAACCTCAACGCGTTCATCCTTCGCTATTTTAAGGATGTCTCGTCGATGCTCGCGGACATCGGGCGACGCAGCCGCGGTGGCACGATGGCACGCCTCGGCACCATCTTGGTCGACCTCAACGCCAACCGCCGCAGTGGCACGGACAATCGCACCAATCTTGAGTTTTACCAAGAAGAGGTTGAGCGCCGGTGCGGCATCTGCCTCTCCGATCCCCTCATCTACGAGGCGTTTACCTACTATGACCGCGAAGTTCTTCCGCACAAGAACGACGATGTCATTAACGCCCACGCCATGCCCGGCGCGCACGCCGCGCTCCAGGCTGTACAGGACGCAGGACTGCGTTGCGCGCTCTTCACCAACCCCAGCTTTCCGCAGGGGGCCATCGAGTGCCGCATGGGTTGGGGCGACCTGGCCGACGCCCCCTTTGAGCTCGTCACGCACATGGGAAACACCACCCGCTGCAAGCCCGATGCCACCTACTATCTAGAGCAGCTTCAGGTGATGGGGCTCGAGCCGCACGAGGTCCTCATGGTGGGCAACGACCCCAAGCGCGACTTCCCCAGCCCCGCCTGCGGCATTCAGACTGCCTATGTGGGCCAAGGCAAGCCCAGCCGAGCCACCTGGCGCGGAACCATGGAAGACTTCGCCCACGACTTCAACGCCGTAGTAGAAGCCTTCTACGAACACCAAATAGCCGACGTACTGTCCTAACAAACTCGAGTCTTGCCGATCATGATGTTGAGGATCTCGACGTCGGTATCTTTCATGCCCACGCGGCCCACGTAGCCCATGCTGGCGATCGTCTGCTCGACGGTATCCTGGATGAGGCCCTCGCCGGCACGGAAGCCGCGGCCCTGCATGGCCATATCGTGGCCCAGAATCGCAGCATCGACGGCAGCGGAAATCTTGGCGGCGCAGCTTGCCTTGGCGCCATCGCACACGATGCCGCCCACGTTACCGAGCGTGTTCGAAACCGTTGCGCCAATCTGCTCGCGCGTGCCACCGCACAGCCAGGTAATCGCAGCGCCGGCGCCGCACGCGGCGCAAATAGCACCGCAAAACGCCGAGAGCGCACCAATATAGCTCTTGATATGCACGGCGATAAGATCGGACAGCATCACGGCGCGCACCAGGCGCTCGTGGTCGCAGCGCAGGAACTCAGCATACTCCATGACGGGCAATGCGCAGGTAATGCCCTGATTACCCGAGCCGCACACAATGGCGACCGGCAGCGCGCAACCGTTCATGCGGGCGTCGGACCCGGCGGCCGCACGGGCACGGGCGCGGCAGGCGACGTCATCGGCACGAGCACCCAGCAG
>CAJJYO010000183.1 GCA_905197385.1 uncultured Collinsella sp. | reverse complement strand
TTTCTCGTGCAGCGGCTGCTTTTTGTTGTAATGTTTTACCCAAACAGCACCACAGCGTAGCTTACGCCGTCCTTTACCACATAGGCAACGCCCAGTTTGGTCTTGCCCTTTGCGGCTTTGGTCATGGCTTCGGGGTAAGTGCGGTCCTTCGGCAGAACAAAGGTGATAGAATCGTCCTTCGACGACCACTCGGCGGTTTTGATATCGAAGCCCGGAACAAAATCGTTCAGACCAAAAGTCCCCATGCTCAGGTTTTCAAACGCGGCGGCATAGTTTTCCTCTTTCAAAAATGCTCGTGCCTCATTATTTGCATTACCGACGCGGTAAAGTTCGGTCTTATTAGCATTGGTCGAGCAGGACACCGAGGTGCCGGCGACCCAGCTTGCGATGGTATAGGCTTTTTCGCTCAGGTCCTCGTTGTAAGTCATTTCCACGTTGTATGTCATTTTGAATTTATCGCACAGCGCCTTTACGCTTTCACTTTCGGCGTCCGAGCGCTTGGGGCTCATCGGTGCGCCAACGCTGGCATCGCAGGCGGTGAACACGGTCAGTGCCATCAAGCCGACCAGCAGGCAGGCCAGTAATTTCTTCCAGTTTTTCATAGAACGATGCTCCTTTCCGTTCCGGGGTCGTTGCGGGTCTGCGTCCGCACGGACGCAGTTCTTTTTGCTTTCTTCTGCATCCATGATACCTTTTTTTAACAGGAAATGCAATCATTTTGGCGCAAAAAAACAGGCTGCCGTGCAAAAAACACGGCAGCCTGCGGAAAAAGCTTTATTTTGCGTACTCCACAGCGCGGCTCTCGCGGATGACGTTGACCTTGATCTGGCCGGGGTAATCCAGCGTATCCTCGATCTTTTTGGCGATAGCGCGTGCCAGCAGGATGACCTGATCGTCGCTGATGACGTCGGGCTTGACCAGAATGCGCACCTCGCGGCCTGCCTGTACGGCAAAGGCCTGCTCTACGCCCTCGAAGCTGGAGGAGATCTCCTCCAGCTTTTCCAGACGCTTGACGTAGCTTTCCACGTTCTCGCGGCGGGCACCCGGGCGGGCGGCGCTGATGGCGTCGGCAGCCTGAATGATGAAGGCCAGCGGGGTCTTGGGCTCCACGTCGCCGTGGTGTGCCTCAATGGCGTGGATGATCTGGGTGTTCTCCTTGTACTTGCGGCAGATGTCCACGCCGATCTGGACGTGGCTGCCCTCGATCTCGTGATCCAGTGCCTTGCCGATATCATGCAGCAGACCGGCGCGGCGTGCCATGGTAACGTTCACGCCCATCTCGCCTGCCAGCAGACCGGCCACCCAAGCCACTTCCATGCTGTGGGTCAGGGCGTTCTGGCCAAAGCTGGTGCGGTACTTCAGCCGACCGATCAGCTTGATCAGGTCGGGGTGCAGGCCGTGGATGCCCAGCTCCATCACCGCACGCTCGCCCTCGCGCTTCATCTGCAGTTCCAGATCGTGGCGGCACTTTTCCACCGTCTCCTCGATGCGGGCAGGGTGAATGCGGCCGTCGGCGATGAGGTTCTCGAGGGCAACACGGGCGGTCTCACGACGGACCGGGTCGAAGCTCGAAAGAACGACGGTCTCAGGCGTGTCGTCGATCACGAGGTTGACGCCGGAAACCTGCTCGAAGGTCCGGATGTTGCGACCCTCGCGACCGATGATACGGCCCTTGAGGTCATCAGAGGGAATGTGCACGGAGGTAACGGTGACCTCGGCTGTGTGGTCGGCAGCGCAGCGCTGAATCGCCAGGGACAGAATCTCCTGGGCGGTCTTGTGGCACTCGGCGCGAACCTGCTGCTCGGACTCGCGAATGATCGTGGCAGCCTCGTGGGTGACCTCACCGCGAACCTTATCGAGGAGCTCCTTGTGGGCGTCCTCGCGGGTAAGGTCGGCGATTCGCTCGAGCTCGGAGGTCTGCTTTGCGCAGAGCTCCTCGAGCTCACGGGAGCGCTTCTCGACCTGACCGGCCTGGCTGGACAGCTGATGCTCACGCTTGTCGAGGGCATCGTTTCGACGATCGAGGGACTCCTCGCGCTGCATCACACGGTTCTCGAGCGTACGAATCTCGCTCTTACGCTGCTTGTCCTCGGCCTCGGCGGCCTGCTTGTTCTTGATGATCTCCTCTTTAGCCTCGAGCAGAGCCTCTTTTTTGAGGGTCTCGGCCTGACGCTTAGCATCACCGATCAGGGACTCAGCCTGTGCGTGTGCCGACTGAATCTTTTCGTCGGCCTCGTGAAGACTACCCTGCTTGGCGGTGCGCATGTAGGCAATGGCGGCGATGGCACCTAAAACGATGCCAACGAACGCTGCGATGATAGGCATGCTCACTCCTTTTTATGGATTCGTTACACAACAAAGCGAACCGTCCTTACGAACGGCTCGCGACATTTGAGTAATATGGGCGCAGCTTATGCGGGTCGGATACAGATAAACATATAAACAAACTCATCACAGATGAGCACATATCACAAAGCAAATGACAGTGTTTATCGTACGTTGAACCACAACAACTGTCAAATAAATGGCCCCGCCACGGCGGCTAAAACACGGTGAACGGCAGGGCCACAAAACGCATACGCCTAAACCGCACATTCCTCGCGTTCGGCATCGAGACGTGCCTTAACGGCATCGGCGGCGACGTGATACGAGAAGCCCTTGCCCATCAAAAACCGAACCAGTTTTTCGAATGCGCGCGTCTCTGGAACACGCCGCTTGGCGAGCAGGGCTGACGCACGCGCCAAATCGTCTTCGACGGCAAAATAATCCTCGGGATAACCGGGAATGTCATCGAGCACGACATGACGGCGCTTGAGCTCGGTCTCGATTTTGCGCTGTCCCCAACCGCGCCGCTTGCGCTCCTCGATAAAGTACGAGCAAAAGCGGCTCTCGTCTAAAAAACGATACTCGGTGGCGCGCTCGACGGCAAAATCTATCGCAGGCTGGTGAAAGCCGTAGCGAGCCAGCTTGTCACGGACCTCACCCGTCGCATGGTCGCGGCGCGATAACATATCGGTAACCATGGTAAGTGCACATTTACGCTCAATGAAATGCACCGCCTCACGGAAGTTGTCCCAATCACAGGGAAGATCGGGGCGGTTTTTGACATACAGCCGCGCGACCCGCACGGGAATCCAAATGGACCGCTCAAAACCGCCCTCAAGCTCACAATCGATATGTGCGCAAGGCTTTTTGGACGCATACCCGCTCGAGAACGAGGAGGCCGCCTTCTTATCGGGAAAGACGACCGTGGCCTCGGTCACCGTATACGACATGAGCGTAACCGCTACTCGTCGTCATCATCGAGCATGGCGGAACCATCGATGGCGTAAAACTCGTCAAGCTCCTCAGGCGCAGGCTGATCGGTCAGCTCGACCTCGGACGGAGCATCGTCATCAAACTCAAGCCCGCAGGCAAGGCGGACCTTATGCTCAATCTCGTCGGCGCAATCGGGGTGTTCGCGCAGGAAAGCCTTGGCGGCCTCGCGGCCGTTGCCGAGCTTGTCCTCGCCATAGGCAAACCAGGAGCCCATCTTCTTGCAGATGCCGCACTCGACAGCCATGTCCAGAATTGAGCCCTCCTTAGAGATGCCCGTACCGTACATGATGTCGAACTCAGCAGAACGGAACGGAGCCGCCACCTTGTTCTTAACGACCTTGGCGCGCACGCGGTTACCGATAACCTCGTCCTTAAGCTTAATGCTGTCGATACGGCGAATGTCGATACGCACCGAAGAGAAGAACTTAAGGGCGCGGCCGCCCGTCGTAGTCTCGGGGTTGCCGAACATGACGCCGATCTTCTCACGCAGCTGGTTAATGAAGATGCACGTCGTGTTGGACTTAGA
>CAJJYO010000182.1 GCA_905197385.1 uncultured Collinsella sp. | reverse complement strand
CGGCACGTTGGTGCGGCGGCTGGAGCCGGACTTGTGGCCGGCAAGACCACCAGGGCCGAGTGCGGACAGACGGCGCTTGTGGGTCAGACCGGTCAGGGGGTTCGCCTGGTCCATGAACTGCGAGAGCTGCGAGGAACCGAAGAACTCCTTGATGGAAGCCACGATCGGACGGATGTTGATGAGCGACTGCGGGGTGATCTCGTCGATGTCCTGGGAGCTCATGCGCTCACGGACGACGCGCTCCATACGGCTCATGCCGATACGGAACTGGTTGGCGACGAGCTCGCCGACGGTGCGGATACGGCGGTTGCCGAAGTGGTCGATGTCGTCGACCTTGAAGCCCTGCTCGCCGGCAGCGAGGGACAGCAGGTAGCGCAGCGTCGCGACGATATCCTCGTCGGTGAGCACCGTGACCTCTTCCTCGGTGGTGAGGTTGAGCTTCTTGTTGACCTTGTAACGACCGACGCGGGCCAGATCGTAGCGCTGCGGGTTAAAGAGCAGGCCCTCGAGCAGACTGCGGGAAGCGTCCACGGTGGGAGGCTCGCCCGGGCGCAGGCGACGGTAGATCTCGATGAGGGCGTCCTCGCGAGTGAGGGCGGTGTCGCGCTCCAGGGTGCGCTTGATCACATCGGAGTTGCCGAGCAGCTCGATGATGTCGTCGTTGGTGACGGCGATGCCAAGGGCGCGCAGGAACATCGTGGCGCTCTGCTTGCGCTTACGGTCGATGGAGACCATGAGCTGGTCGCGCTTGTCGACCTCAAACTCGAGCCAGGCACCGCGGGACGGGATGATCTGGGCCTTGTAGATCTGCTTGCCCGAATCCATCTCGGAGCTGTAGTACACACCCGGGGAACGGACGAGCTGCGAGACGACGATACGCTCGGTACCGTTGATGATGAAGGTGCCCTGATCGGTCATCATGGGGAAGTCGCCCATAAAGACGAGCTGCTCCTTGATCTCGCCGGTCTCCTTGTTGGTGAGACGGACGTCGGTCAGAAGCGGGGCCTGATAGGTCATGTCCTTCTCGCGGCACTCCTCGACGGTGTGCGCGGGGTCGCCGAACTGATGCTCGCCGAAGGTAACCTCGAGAACATGGTTCTGGCTCTGGATGGGGCTGGATTCCTTGAACGCCTCACGAAGGCCCTCGTCCTTAAAACGCTCAAAGGATTCCCTTTGAACAGAGATAAGGTTGGGGAGCTCCATGGCCTCCGGGATTTTCCCGAAGCTGACGCGCTTGCGCTCAGTGGCAGTGTATGCGTAGGTCACCAGGTTTTTCCTCCTTCACGGAAATGCTCGGTGGGTTGGCGAGGCATAGCTTCGCCAGTTATCGCAACCTAATAGTTTATCAGGTACCGACCGTTGGGCAAGAAAAGCCTTGACGCGATTGAGTTTTTGGAGTAGCAAAGTTTTTCGACAGAAAACACGCAGGTAGATGTATGTGTATCGAACATCTGTTCATATATTTTCTGTGAACAGAGAGCCGGCAATCGCAGCTCTTATAAAAAACGGGCGCGAACCGAGGTCCGCGCCCGTAAATGTCGATGCCCGAAGGCTTACTTGCGCATCAATCCGCCGCGCTCGTCGATGGCATCCCAGAAGGCATCGGCAAAGCGGGGGTCGCTTGCGGCCATGAGGGCGTTGGTGGCCATCCAGCCAGAGGGAGTGCCGGTGTCGTAGCCCGACAGCGGGTCAATGACGACGGCATACATGGCCTCGCGGTCGAGCGAACGGGCCATGGCGTCGGTGAGCTGGATCTCGCCGCCCTTGCCGGCCTGCTGATCTGCCAGCAGGTCCATGACCAGCGGGCTCAGCAGGTAGCGACCGACGATGTACAGATTGGACGGAGCCGCCTCGGGAGCGGGCTTCTCGACCAGACCGCCGATGCGCCAGACAGCGCCCGGCTCTGCATCGGCAACGTCCTCGGCACCCTCGAGCGAACCGACGCGCTCACCGGCGATAACGCCGTAGCGGCTGACTTCCTCGGGCGAGCAAGCAGCGACGGCGATAACCGAAGCGCCACCGTGCTCCTTGGAAACGGCGAGCATCTTGTCGCAGATGTCGCGGTTAGGCACAACGTAGTCGCCCAGAAGAACCAGGAAGTTCTCCCCTGCCACGGCGTCGGCAGCAGAGCGAATAGCATGGCCGAGGCCCTTGGGCTCGTACTGATAGCGGAAGTCGACCGGCATACCGCCAGCGTGGGCGACGGCATCGGCATAGGCGTTCTTGCCGCGCTCGCGCAGCAGGTTCTCGAGCGAGCGATCGGGCTGGAAGTAGTTCAGTAGCTCGGGCTTACCGGGAGAAGTAACGATGATGGCGTCGTCGACTTCCTCGGGGTCGAGCGCCTCCTCGACGACGTACTGAATGACGGGCTTGTCGAGCACCGGCAGCATCTCTTTGGGCGTGCACTTGGTGCCAGGCAGAAAACGCGTGCCAAGACCGGCGGCGGGGATGATTGCCTTCATGTTATTCAAAGATCCTTTCGCAGGCGCAAAAGCGCCCCATGCGTGCGGCACACAGCCGCAGACCAAATTGCGATACCTAAGCATCTTACCGCTGGAACTATATGTCGCTACAAGGCAGAGACAATTCTTCAGCAGGTCAACGCAAATTATTGCTCGAATGGTGCAATTTTATTGCCCAACGGCAGGGTGCCCGATACGACGCAAATCACAGAACATGGCAGTTTGAGCTACCGATGTCGAGGGACCGAAAAACAAAAAAGACGGGGCTCGCAATGCGAACCCCGTCTGCAAAGAAATCTGGCGAGAAAGCCTGATTACTTGAGGGTGACAGCAGCGCCAGCAGCCTCGAGCTTCTCCTTGGCAGCCTCGGCGTCCTCCTTCTTGGCACCCTCGAGAACAGCCTTGGGAGCGCCCTCGACGACCTCCTTGGCCTCCTTCAGGCCAAGGTTGGTGAGCTCACGGACGGCCTTGATGACCTGAATCTTGTTGTCGCCGAAGCCCTCGAGCACGACGTCAAACTCGGTCTTCTCCTCGGCCTCAGCAGCGCCAGCAGCGGGGGCGGCGACAACAGCGGCAGGAGCAGCGGCGGAAACGCCGAAGGTGTCCTCGATAGCCTTGACGAGCTCGGAAGCCTCGAGAAGGGTCATTTCCTTAAGAGCATCGATGATCTCATCGGTGGTAAGCTTAGCCATTTCTAAGTCCTTTCGGTTTCCGTGCGGATGCACGGAGATCAGTTAAAACACGACGCGAATGCGCCAGGGGTGCGGCGTTGCCGCCGCGGGTGAAAACAGCAACTAGGCTGCCTTCTGCTCGGAGACCTGCTGGATCGAACGAGCGAGACCAGAGGAAACGCCGTTGACGCAGACAGCGATGTCGCGAGCGAAACCGGAGATGAGACCGGCGATCTGGCCGAGAAGCTGATCCTTGGTGGGCAGCTCGGCGATAGCCTTAACATCATCAGCGGAAACGGCCTTGCCGTCGGAGATACCGCCCTTGATCTCAAGGACGCCCTTGGACTTAGCGGAGAAGTCCTTAAGGGCCTTAGCGGCCTCGACCGGCTCGGACTCGTAGAACACATAAGCGACGGGGCCGGCGAGGATCTCGTCGAGCTCGGGCTGCTCCTGGTTCTTGAGAGCGATCTTGACCAGGTTGTTCTTGTAGACCTTCATCTCGGCGCCGCACTCGCGAAGCTGATGACGCAGCTCCTGAGCCTGCTTAACCGTCAGACCGTTGTAGTTGACGACGAACAGACCGGCGTTCTCGGCGATACGGGACTCGATCTCTGCAACCTTGTCGATTTTGTACTGCTGGGGCATGAATTACACCTCCTCGAATTCTTTCCGGGCACGGTCCGCCACAAGGACGTGACGGGGGCATGTCCAAA
>CAJJYO010000181.1 GCA_905197385.1 uncultured Collinsella sp. | reverse complement strand
TGTGCAATCTGCTCGCTAGGGTTCTACCCGTGGTACTCGCCGTTATATTGAATGAGCGTCAGGTCCTCCACGCCGTCGAGCGCGCGAATGGCATCCACATAGGGCATGTCAACGCCGTCCGAGAACACCTCCACGGCCATCTCGACCTTGTCACCGCGCATGGTCTTGGACTTCACCGTAAACTTGGTACGCCCAAATGCACGCACGATATCGTCGCCGGCGGTCTGGCCCGTGTAGTGGATGACCATCATGTACACGCGCGCCTTGTCCTGGTGACTCGCAAAGCCGGCAATCATCACCACAATCACCACTGCCGTAAGCCCCACGAGCGCGTACATGCCGGCGCCTGCCGTAATGCCTGTGGTAATGGCCCAAAAAAGATACAGCAGGTCGAGCGGGTCCTTAACCGCCGTACGATAGCGGACGATTGACAGAGCACCGACCATACCGAGTGAGATGACCACGTTCGTCGAGATCGCGAGCGTGACCATGCAGGTAAGCACGCACATGCCTACAAGCGTCACGGCAAAGCTGCGCGAATACACCACGCCGGTAAAAAAGCGCTTGTACACGTGATAGATCAGGATGCCCATGGCGAGCGCCACGAGCAGCGAAAGGCCAATCTTGGCAGGGTCGACCTGGCCAAACGCCTCCAAAACGGAGTTCTTAAAAAAGTCCCTGGTGCTTATGGTCTAAATATCCCCTCGGTTCTCAAAATCCGATTCCCAGTAGTTAAATCCGCGCAGGTAGGCGGTCTTTTCGTAACACAGGCAGTACTTGGAGACCGCCGTAAGCTCGGCCGCTCCCGGCGGCACCATATCGCGCACCAGCTGCGGGCAAAACTCCGTAAACTTGACCTCCATCACCAGCTTGCCGGGCTCCAGGACCGGCAGCGCGGGCAGCGTCGCGTCAAAGATATCGAAGCTTCCCACCGCGGCACGCACGTTCATGTCAAACGTAATACGCACGGTGCCCTCATCCATCACCCACGGCTCGCGCTCGTAGTCCACGATGGTCCGCGGGCGCATCATGTTGCAGATGCACTCGATGTAGAACTCGCGGCAGAGCGGATAGGGGCTCCTCAGCAAAAAGTCGTAGTCGCCGGCCAGAATCTGCTCAAACTCGCCGCGCGTGAGCGGCGCATCCTCCTTGTAAATCCAGCTACCGTACTTCTTTTTGCGCTCGAGCTTAATCACCTTGTCGCTGCCGTTATAGATGCGTACGCGATACTTTTTGCGCATGAGAATGCCGGCGTCTTTTTCCTCGTAGGCCGAGTTGCAGTAGTCGTCAAAATACAGGCTGCGAATAGTGTAACCGCCCGCCCGCGCATGCTTGTCCAGCTTAAAAACCGGCGCCATGCGACAGGCAAGCGCAGCGTGCTCGCCCTCGTTAATGAGATATTTGAGCTCGTGGCGGTAACGCTCCTGCGTGGCACGCACAGGCGGGGCCGCCAAGCGCTCAAGCAGCGCGCTAGCCCTCCTCATACGTGTCCTCCACGACCTTACCGCCGTCTTGCACGTAAAAACACTTCATGCCGTAGTGCTTGCCGTCGTCGGTCACATAGTAGTCAAACGCATCTTGCGTATAGCCGTCGGAGTTGGTGGCACGCACGCGCACAAAATACTGGCCGGTATCGGGCGCATCACAGGTCACCTCGGGAAGCAGCACGTCCTCGGCCTTAAAGACCACGTCGCTTATGGCATAGTCACGCGCAAGCTCCACGGTGTAGCGAATGTCGCGCGCCTCAAAGTCGTAGGACGCATCCCAGTTAATACGCAGCTTACCGTTATCGATCTGCGGCACGCCGATGTAGAACGGCATGGGCTTATTAAAACTCTCGCGAAAGCTCTTGTAGTTCTCCTCGATCTCGGAGGGAATCGCCGCGGCGATCTGCTCGTATTGGTCCTTGGTGACAGGCAGATGGTCGATATCGGGCGAAGCAAAGACCAGCGATTCAGTAACCTCGCGGTAGTGCTTGATCATCTTGCTCAGGCGTGCCTCGGTCATATACGAACGCAGGTCCTTGACGGCGCGGTCGAGCTCGCTGCGGAACGATTTGCTGCGCAGCGCACGATTGAACAGTACGTTGCCCCAGTAGTTGCTTGCACCGCGCTCCCAGCTCGCGTAGTCCGAAAACCCGGTAAGAGAAAGCTCCAGCTTACGCAGCATGCCGTCGTTATCCCAATCTAAAAAGTACCAGGTATTTGAGTTGAGCGGGCTGTACAGATAGCAGTTACGGTTCTGCGTATCGCAGTTGCCCGTCAGGATCTGAAACGCCAGCCAATAGACCAGATTTTCGGTATCAAAGTAGGTGCCGAGCACGTCGTCGATCTTTTGCGATTCATCGTTGAGCGCATCGAGCATCTCGATGAGCTTGGTGTGGTCCGAATCGCCCTTAATCTCGAGCATGCCCTCAAATTTAGCCTGGTTGTAGTCGGGATCGTCGGCGAGCTTAATGGTATCCTCGTAGCGATGGAAATCGAAGCTGTTCACCTTATACAGGTGTCCGCTCTTATCCAGGCCATGTGCCTTAAGCGCCGTCTTGTTGAGCTGCTCCACCTGCGTAAACAGGCCGTAGTCCTCAAAGGTGTCGTTGGACTTTTCGGTCTGGTCGCACACCCACAGACGCACAAACTGCGTGCGCAGGCCCATCATCTGGGGAATCCCACGGATAAGGTCGTAGGCCATCTTGTTGCGAAAACGCATACCCTCGCCCATGTGCTTGTTGAGCGCAATCGCGCACTGTTGGCGCCAGGTACCCTTGCCCTTTTTGAGCTCCACCTTGTAATTCTTTTGCGAGTTATTGCTCGATGTCTGACCGCGCACCTGCACGGTGGCATTGGGCGCTTCCTCGCCATAGCCAACCTCGCCGGCCACCGGGCCGTCTTCGTCGCCCGGCTGCAGCAGGCCCATAACCTGATAGCGTGTCACGCCCATGTCGGCATAGTCATACACCGAGTACGTGTTGATCTCGGCCCAGCTGTGGTCGGTGTTCTCGGAGCTGTTGCCACGTGAGACCGTCAAGTACATGGTCACAATACCCGAGTCATCGTAGACCTCGTAGAGCTCGTCCTTGTCGCGCAGGTGCTTGGCCTCATTCGAGGCCTCAGCCTTTTTAATCTTGTCCTGCTTTTTGACCTTTTTGGTCGAGGAGTCTTCCTGCACCGAGCAGCCCGAAAGCAACAGCGCACCGGCAGCCGCCTCAAACAGGCGACGGCGGGACATCATTCTATCGGTCATCAGAACCTCCCCAATGCTTGCGATACACGTGAACTACAGCGCACTCAAACGCACCATGCGGCACGCCCTTATGTCGGCCTTCCTCATAGCGCTGTTCGGCATGGTCGAGCAAGCGGCCCAGCTGTGTAAAGCGACCCGTTTTGTCGGTCGCCACAATGGGCTGCTGGCTCAGGATACGATACGGCAAGTTGGCGGTATAGGTATCGAGCCGCAGCAGCGCCACGATAAAAAACACCGCCGCACCCAACAAAAAGCCAAAGCCGTAAAACTGCTGCGGCAAAAGCAACGACACGGCAGTCGCCAGCCCGGCCACACCCGCAAACAGCCCCGAGGCCAGCACGGCCCCCTTGTAGTCGGTAAAGTAAAGCAAGATGAGCATCACCGTATTGCCCACGGCATACAGGCCATAGCCCACGCACAGCGTGCGAAAATACCCGTGCATCAGGTTGTTAAAGCCCAACGGTAGGGCCGACAACACCATGGTCTCGAGCGAAATGACCGCCGCGGTCACAAACAGCTGCTTGAGCGCACAAAAGCGCAGTTCGCTGTTAAGCGTGGAGAGCATCTCCTCCTCGGCCACCACAATGTCGCCCACCACGCCGCCGTC
>CAJJYO010000180.1 GCA_905197385.1 uncultured Collinsella sp. | reverse complement strand
GTTGAAAAATCGCTTTAGCGATATGGCGCATTGCTTTGGGCGCTTGTTTTGGTATTTGGAGAAAGGGGACGGTTCCATGGCTCTTTGGGGCGGTCGTTTTGAGGCAGGCGTGGCCGAGGTCACGCAGGAGTTTGGCGCGTCGCTGCCGGTCGACAAACATCTCTATAAGCAGGATATCGCCGGCTCTAAGGCGCATGCCAAGATGCTGGCGGCCCAGGGCATCATCAGTGCCGAGGACGAGCAGGCGATTGCCAAGGGCCTGACCGGAATCGAACAGGATATCGATGCCGGCAACTTTATCTTCGATATCAACGATGAGGACATTCATATGTCCATCGAGAGCGAGTTGACGCGCCGCATCGGCGAGTCCGGTAAGCGCTTGCATACCGGCCGTTCGCGCAACGACCAGGTGGCGACCGATACGCGCCTGGGCATCAAGGCGTTGGCCAAGAAGCTCATGGAGGCCAATCTTGAGCTGCGCCATGTGCTGGTGGATGCAGCTAAGAAGTACGACAAGGTGATTCTGCCGGGCTACACGCACATGCAGCACGCCCAACCCGTGCTGCTGTCGCATCATCTGCTGGCGTATTCCTGGATGTTCGCGCGCGACTTTACGCGCCTGAAGGCCGCCTTTGATGCCGCCGACAACTGCCCGCTGGGTGCTGCCGCGCTTGCCGGTACGAGCTATCCGCTCGATCGCCAGATGACGGCTGCCGAACTTGGCTTTGCGGGCGTGATTCCTAACTCACTCGATGCTGTTTCCGACCGTGATTTCCTGCTCGATCTGCATTACGCTGGCTCCGTCATGGCCATGCACCTGTCGCGTCTTTCCGAGGAGATCGTGCTGTGGTCGAGCTCCGAATTTGGCTTTATCACGCTTTCAGACTCCTACTCCACCGGCTCGTCCATCATGCCGCAGAAGAAGAATCCCGACTTTGCCGAGCTTATTCGCGGCAAGAGCGGTCGCGTGTACGGCAACCTGGTGCAGCTGCTGGTAACCATGAAGGGCCTGCCGCTTGCTTATAACAAGGACTTGCAGGAGGACAAGGAGGGCGCGCTCGATACCGCCCATACGCTCATGCAGTGCCTGTCGGTTATGGCCGGAATGATTTCGACTTGGACCGTCAACGAGGATGCCATGGCGCGCGAGTGCGGCGTGGGGCACCTTGCCGCTACCGATGTTGCCGATTACCTGGCCAAGCGTGGCCTGCCGTTCCGCGAGGCACATGCCGTGGTGGGGCATCTGGTTCTGATGTGTGAGAAGCGCGGCTGCAATCTTGAGGACCTGCCGTTTGAGGTGTTCCAGGAGGCAAGCCCGCTCTTTGAGCACGACATTACCGAGGCGCTCGACATCCCGTCGATTGTCGCCGCGCGCACGACCGAGGGCGGCACCGCCCCTGCCGCCGTTGCCGTGCAGCTGCAGCGTGCCGAGGCGCAGCTCGTGGTCGACGAAGGTGTGTTTGGATCGCTAACCAAGGTCGTCGAGATGGGTCACGGGGCAAAGTAGAGGTTTGGCTGAAGACGTATTGTCCATTTATTGATAAATCGTTTTCGCTTTACGGGCGCCTGCTGATGTGGGAGCCCGTATTTTGTTGCTATGGGGGAGGGGCTTGTCGAGAACTTCTGTAGGACCTTTGGGCAGGTTGTGAAGGGGATACGTTCGCGGGCGGCAACCGACCGCCTGCTCTGTTCGGCGCGGTTGATGGGCGGTCGGATGGTACTCTAATCGGGCTTCGAAACAGAAGTGACACATATGGAGCGCTTTAATAAATTGCAACGTTTCAATAAACAGCTTTTTGTTTAACTGCAGCTAAAACTCTGTTACGATGCAGTCCAGGCGGGTGCCGGAATGGGACTTGGGCACGCGCGAACCTACTTGAAAGGCTACTTTTATGGCTATCGAGAAGACCTTCATCATGATTAAGCCCGACGCCGTGCGCGACCGCAAGATCGGCGAGATCGTTGCTCGCATTGAGCGCAGCGGCCTTGTCATCGAGCGCATGGAGATGACCACGCTCGAGCGCGCTACCGTCGAGGAGCACTACGCCCATCTGGCCGACAAGCCCTTCTTTGGCGGTCTCTGCGACTTTATGACGAGCGGTCCGGTCGTCAAGATGGTCGTTTCCGGTCTCTCCGCTGTTGCTAAGATGCGCACCCTCATGGGCGCTACTAATCCGCTTGACGCTGCTCCTGGTACCATCCGCGGCGACTTTGCCGTCGATGTCAACGCCAACGTGATCCACGGCTCCGACTGCCTGGAGAACGCCGAGATTGAGATCAAGCGCTTCTTTGGCTAAACCAGCTTTGACTCCTTAAAGCTGTTAGCGTGTGGCTTGGGCGCCGCGGAACTCCATCCGCGGCGCCCTTTTATTCCAAAATCTATGAAGGGGCCCGCTCGGTCATGAGTTCCGAGCGGGCCCCCGCTGTTAGCTTGTGGCACTGAGTAGTTTAGGCCTCGTCGACGACCTTGAGGCCGCGCGTGTGGTCGATCTCGTTGAGGAGGTTAACGCGACGCTCGTGACGACCGCCCTCAAACTCGGCGTCGAGCCACTCGTCGACAATCATCTTAGCGAGCTCGGAGCCCACGACGCGGGCGCCAAAGGCGAGCACGTTGGTGTTGTTGTGCATACGGGAGAGCTTGGCGCTGAAGGGCTCGGAGCACACGACGGCGCGCACGCCCTCTACCTTGTTAGCAGCCAGGCTAATCCCGACGCCGGTGCCACAGATGAGGATGCCCAGGTCGACGTCGCCGTTGGCAACGGCCTTACCCACCTTGTAGCCGGCGATGGGGTAGTCAAAGCTCTCGGAGGTGTCGGTGCCAAAGTTCACGACCTCGCAGCCGCGCTCCTTCAGGTGCTCGGAGATGATGTTCTTGAGCTCGACGGCGGCGTGGTCGTTACCGATACCGATCTTCATGGATGGTTCCTCTCTGGTCTGTGCGGCGCAAATGCTAAAGGTGTTTACCGCGTTCAACTGCATGATAGCGCGACTCTTGCGTAAACGCTCGGGCGTTTTTTGGTCAAACGCTTTAGCATGCAACAAGATCGGCTTCTCATGAATAATGTCACAGTTTGTGCTCGAGCGCCGTCCGCCGGAACCATGGTTGCGGTTTTTGATGCATTGTTATCAAATAAAGGAGCTAACTATTTTGAGAGCCCAGCCCGTTATGCAAGCAGGAGATACCTATGCCTACCGATTCCATCCGTGATGCCGCGTTTTGCGATGTTTTGAACCGCGAGCTTGTCTGCGCGCTCGGCTGTACCGAGCCCATTGCCGTTGCCTATGCAGCAGCGCTGGCGAGCCAGACGCTCGGTTGCGAACCCGATCATATGGATGTTGCCTGCTCGGGCAACATCATCAAGAACGTCAAGAGCGTGACCGTGCCCAACTCGGGCGGTATGCACGGTATTGAGGCCGCGGCCGTGCTGGGTGCCGTGGGCGGCGACGCTGAGAGCGCACTCGAGGTGCTCGAGAGCGTTAACGATGAAGACCGCGCTCGCGTGGCCGAGCTCCTCGCCGACGCCGGCTACTGCGATGTGTCGCTTGTCGAGGGTGTGCCCAACCTCTACATCAAGGTGACTGCGACGGCCGGGGGCCATACCGCGGTCGTCGAGATTACCGATCACCACACTAATGTCACGTGCCATACGCTCGACGGTATTCCGGTATGCGGTAAGTCGGCGGGGGAGTGCGCCGCCTGCGCCGAGCGCGTGGTGGCCGAGCGTGCGGCAGATAACGCCGACACGCCCATGTCGATCGAGACCATCATCGACTTTATCGAGGACGGTGACATTGAGGACGCCCGCGCTGCCGTTGAGCGTCAGATTGAGCTGAATGGCGCGATCAGTGCCGAG
>CAJJYO010000179.1 GCA_905197385.1 uncultured Collinsella sp. | reverse complement strand
CAAACGTGTGCTCGCGGTCGATTGTCCACGAGCTTTCCTCGGTCTCCTGCGCGCCGGTGGGGCGAACCTCCTTGATTAAGATGCCGCGTTCGAGCAGTTTGTCACGATCGCGTCGAAACTTGCGCTTATCCGAGTCGATATTGCCCGAGCCATATCCCAGGTCAGAATCCAAGACGATCTGCTCGGTCGTCAGCGGTTCGGGGGAGCTATTGAGCACAAAGAAAAGATTGAGGATGCGCTGAGCCGTTTTATCGAAACTGGGCTCCGAATTCCCCTTTTTAATTGTCTCGGTCGTGTCGCTTGCCGTCATAGAGTCCTCGCATGAGAAGGTGGTTTGCTGCCATGATTT
This sequence comes from uncultured Collinsella sp., assembly GCA_905197385.1. Classification (GTDB taxonomy): domain Bacteria; phylum Actinomycetota; class Coriobacteriia; order Coriobacteriales; family Coriobacteriaceae; genus Collinsella. The sequence goes on along the minus strand of CAJJYO010000179.1, from coordinate 3,509 downwards.
TAGTCCGATATGGAGATTAGGCTATATCCTTGTCCGCTCGGGGCGTTAAGATGGCCCGAATTCGGTCGTTTGCGCTCGCTCGGGGTATACTTTCGACTATATACGGTTCTAATGTGCATGCATTGGGCCTATTTGTCGGATTATGGATGTGGAGCGCACATGGCGAACACCCAGAACTATATTAACCACCTGCTGCAGAACACCGGCATTACGCCGGCATGCAGCGAAGAAGAGCGCTTGGCGGCCGAGGATATCGCTCAGATCTTCCGCAACCACGGCTTTGATCCCGAGGTTCAGGAGTTCAATGCCCCGGCGCCCAGTAGGTTGGCATTTGCCGTTACCGGTATTCTTGCGTTTGCCGGTGCCCTGCTGATGGGCATCGGTGGCGGTATCGGCTTGGTCGGCACCTTGCTGGCCATTGTCGGCGCCGTTCTTTACGTGCTCGAACGCACAGGGCACCCCGTGGTTTCGCGCCTGGGCAAGACGGGCGTGAGCCAAAATGTCATCGCCTACCACAAGGCCTCGGGCCCGCTCGCGTCTCCGCGCAACCGCCCGGTGGTCGTTGTCGCACACTACGACTCTCCCCGTGCTGAGCTGCTCGCCCGCGAGCCCTATGCTTCGTATCGTGCGCTCATCGCCAAGCTGTTGCCCGTTGCCACGGTTGCCCCCGCTGCCGTTGCCATCCTGCGTATCCTGCCGCTCCCCGGCGCGCTCAAGGTTCTGCTGTGGATTGTCGCGATCCTCGCTTCCCTCGTTGCACTTGCCAACGCGGCAAACATCATCTCTAACCGCCATATTCTTCCCTATACGTCCGGCGCGGTGTGCAACAAGTCCTCTGTCGCCGCTATGCTCGGCGTTATGGACAACGTTGCTCCCTTCCAGGGCGAAAACGAGTTTCCCGACGATGTTCCGTTCGATACCTATTTTGGGGAGCAGAAGCGTCGTGCCGAGGAAATGGCGCGCGCAGCGGCGGAGTATGCCGCGGCCCAGCAGCAAAACGACTACGGTAACACCATCGAGTATGAAGAGCCTGCCTACGCTGAGGACGAGTTCGGTCAGCCGATTGCTCCCGACGCTCAAACCGAGCCCGAACAGGGCGAGGCTTTCGACGAGCAGATCGAGGGCTTTGAGGGTGCGTCTGCCGACGAGACGCTGATTGGCGCCATTGTGCCCGAGGATCAGAATCAGGCTGTCCAGGCCGAAGAGTTCAATGACGAGGTTTCCGCTGCCGAGCCGGTGGAGGAGCCTGTCGCGGCCGAGCCCGAGCCCAAGCTCTATCGCAATGCCGCCGGCAACATCCGCTTTGGTTCGGATGCCATCCGTGCGCTCGGAATGCTTCCCGAGTCCTGCACGCTCGATTACGAGGAGGGCGAGGAGCCGACGTTTGAGCCCGAGCCTGCCCCCGTCGTGGCTGCACCTGCGCCCGCTGTCACCGTGGATGATGAGTCTGCCGCGGTTGCCGCTGCCGTTGCCGAGCCCGAGGCGGTGTCCGCGATCGATCCCGCGGCAGGACTGGACATTTTGGCTCCCGCCGCGCCGGCGCAAGACGTTGCGGACGAGTCTGACGACGATTACGTTGAACAGCCGAGGCGCGTGTCTTACGAGAGCGATACTGATTTCTCGGCCGAGATTCCCGCGGCAACGCCCCATGCCGACATTGCATCCGCGTTCTCGTCGATTGGCGCCAGCGCTTCCAACTTCTTTAAGGGTGCGCTTGCAAAGGGCAAGAAATTTGTCGACGATTTCGAGGAGAAGCGCGCTGCCGCACGCGAGGCTGCCGAGCAGGAGGCTATCGCTCAGCAGCAGGCAGCCGAGGCGGCACGTGAGCGCGCGGCGCAAGAGTTCGAGCAGAACGAGGCTATGCAGTCCGTACCCGTCGACGCTGCCGAAGCTACAACGTCTTTCGAGGCTCAGCAGCACGTCGATAGCACCATGTCGTTTGATGCCGCGCAGTTCGATTCCACGATAACGTTTGAAAAGCAAGGTACCGCGATTGCCGAGCCCCTTCCTGCTTCCGATGAGCAGGACGACGCGGCGGGCGATGGCGAGCCCATTGATGCTGCCGAAATTCAGGATGCGACCGAGGACGAGCCCGTCGAGGTCAACTCTGACGAAGAGCAGTGCGCGGCAGCCGAGCAAGATGATTCGACCGAGGTCGAGCAGGAGGAAGTGTCTGCGGTTTCCGAGGCTCCCGAGACAGATGAGTCGAGGCCTTACTCCACGCAGATTTTCACCATGCCGACTCCGAGTGGTTCCGGTGCCACGGTTGCCAATGTCGCTCCCACCCAGGACGAAACGGTCGATTCCCTTATGGCCCAGATTTCCTCCCAGGCATCGCCGCGTCCGCAGATGAATGTTCCCGATCCGGCGTCGGCACCGTCGCCTGCGCCCTCCTCGTCTCCGCTGGCTTCGGTCCCCGATCCATCGCTGCCGTCGATGAAGCAGGCAAACGTTGCGTCTCGCACGTCGCTGTTCGACCTTCCCGATCCCTCTGCCCAGGTCAACGACCCCTTTGCTACTGCTCAGGGTCCCGAACCCACATCGGCACCCAAGTCTCGTAAGCGCGGCCTGGGTGGCCTGTTCGGTCGTAAAAAGAAAAACGAGCAGGACAGCATGAGTGACTGGCTGGGCGTCGAAGACGATTACGATGCCAAGAAGTCCGGTCGCGGTATCGGTTCGTGGGATAACTTCGAGGACGATAACGATGGCTGGAAGGGTGGCGCTACGTCTTCCGATGGCGCTTCTTCCGAAGATATGCTCTCGGCTGTCGCCTCTATGGGCGATGATGAGCTGCTCGGTCACGATATCTGGTTTGTGGCAACCGGCGCCTCGGATTGTGATGGCGCCGGCATGAAGGCCTTCTTGGCTTCGCATCGCGATAAGCTCCGTGGCGTATTCTTCATCAATCTTGAATCCGTCGGCGCCGGCAGGCTTTCGGTGGTGACGGTCGAGGGCGAACAGCAGCTGCTCAAGGGCGATCGCCGCATCATGAACCTGGTCAGCAAGGTGTGCAAGTCGTTCCATGTCGATTGTGGCGCGCTCGAGATGCCCTATGCCAAGACCGATGCCTATGCCGCGCTCGAGGCGAGCCGCCGAGCCCTCACCATCGCCGGCGTGGACGGCACGCGTCTGGCTTGCGCTCGTACCGAGGACGACCTGCCCCACAATGTCAACCCGACGAACATTGCCACGGTATCCGAGGTCGTGACCGAGGTTATCCGCCGTTCGTAGACGGAGCTCTAAGGAGTCAACGTGTTTTCGTATATTAAGCGCCATTGGCCTGTCTACGTGATTTTGACCTTGATTGCCATTGCGTTAGGATTTGGGGCTGCCTACATCGTGGGTGCAAAGGGCTCGACCCCCGCCTCCGCAATCAGCGAAGAGGTGGAGCAAGAACAGAGTACGGGTGCCGATGGGATTCCTGAGTCCGAGCAGGCAATCGTTGATGGTGGATCTTCGTCTGCAGAGTAGATACGGCGATTTACATGATTGAAAGCGGGCGAGCCAGG
>CAJJYO010000178.1 GCA_905197385.1 uncultured Collinsella sp. | reverse complement strand
CGATCTGTGCAAGTGCGAGCTTCATGGCCCAGCCCTTCCCATCGTAACTGTCGTTGTCGTAGTAAAAGCGCCGGCCGCATAATGCAGCCGGCGCTCGCATGTGCATATGCTAGCTATGATACCCCGAGCGGGGGCGCGCTCCTAGAACGTCGCGGACCACAGCCCATGCAGGTTGCAGTAGGCATAGACGGTACCAGTCTTGGAGCCGCCAGCGAAAAACGTCGTGGGCTTCATGCCGGGCTCGAGGTAATGGACCTCCAGGCGCCCCTCGGCCTCAAGCGCAATCCACTCGATGTAGTGCTCGGGCAGCATAGGATGCTCCGTCGAGCCCACGCGCGCGCGAATGACGTGGCCGTCGCGCTCGATCTCGACAACAGGCACGTGCTTCTCGTGCGCCGCGTCCTCGGTGTTTGCGGTCAGCTCCGTGCAGCCGGCAGGAGTCGCAACGTCGTCGCCAAGGGCAGCGATGAGCTTACCGTCGGGGTCCTTAAAGAATTTCGCCATGATGTTCTCCTTTGCTGATGTGCCAATGTTCTTGATGGTTCTTATGCCCAAAGGCAGGCGAACCATCCACGGCATGGCAAATGAACACATAACGAGCGAGGCTAGCGACCGTCGCCACCGAGCAGCGCCAGAACATCCTCGCGCGTAAACAGTGCCGACGAGATACCATCGCCGCCGAGCACGCTGTTGACCAGATCGCGCTTGGACTCCTGCATCTGCATAATGCGTTCCTCGATCGTGTCCTTGGCGATGAGTTTGTACACGGTCACGGTGTGCTGCTGGCCAATGCGATGCGCGCGGTCAGTCGCCTGATCCTGCGCCGCCACGTTCCACCATGGGTCGTAGTGGATAACCACGTCGGCAGCCGTCAAATTAAGGCCCACGCCGCCCGCCTTGAGCGAAATCAAGAACACCGGCACCTCGCCCGCCTGGAACTGCGCAACCATCTTGGCGCGACTCTCTTTAGACGATGCGCCCGTAAGCTTAAGAAAGGCGATATCCTCCTTGGCCAGGCTCTTGCCGATGATATCGAGCATGCCCGTAAACTGGCTGAACAGCAAGATGCGGTGACTGCCGTCGAGTGCTCCGTGGACGAGCTCCATGCACGTATCGAGTTTGGCGCTTCCCGCCTTGTAGTCCGCATAGTGCAGATGCGGGTCGCAGCAGATCTGACGCAGCTTGGTGAGCTCGGCAAGCACCTTGAGTTTATCTTTCTTAAACTCCCCGGCCTCGCGGTGCTGCACCTGCTGGGCGATGCGGTCCTGGTTTGCCAGGTAGAGCTTGCGCTGCTCGCCGGTAAGCTGCGCCATCACCGTATCCTCGATCTTCTCGGGCAGGTCGGCCACCACGTCTTCCTTGACGCGACGCAGCACAAACGGCGATACGAGCGCCTGCAGACGAGCGGCACTATCGCCCTCGGCATGCTCGACGGGACTTTCAAAGCGCTTGGCAAATGAGTCGCGCGCGCCCAGAAGGCCCGGCATCAAAAAGTCGAAGATGCTCCAGAGCTCGGACAGGCGGTTTTCGATGGGCGTGCCCGTCAGGGCAAAGCGCACGCCGGCAGGCAGGCGCTTTGCGGCGCGAGCCACCTGGGTAAGCGGGTTTTTAATGTACTGGGCCTCATCGAGCACCACGCGGGCAAAATCCTGCTCGGCATACTCATCGATATCGCGCCGCATAAGGTCATACGACGTTACAACCACGTTGTGCTCGACCACGCCAGCAATTTGCACGCGACGCTGGGCCTTGGCGCCCACAATGGCGCACACATCAAGCGAGGGGGCAAAGCGCTCCAGCTCGGCGGTCCAGTTGTACACAAGCGACGCGGGGCATACCACGAGCGTGGGCTTGGTATCCCCCGCTTCCACGCGCGCCAGAATGTGCGCGATCATCTGCAGCGTTTTGCCCAAGCCCATATCGTCGGCCAAGATGCCGCCAAGGCCCAGGTGCTCGAGCGAGCCGAGCCACTGGTAGCCGTCGACCTGATAGCCGCGCAGCGTGGCCTTGAGCGAGACCGGCACCGTAAAGTCCATCTTGCCGAGCGTATCCAAGCGCTCGACGGTACGACGGAATGCGGCGTCGCGATCGGCTTCGAGCGCGGGCGTGCGCGCGAGCATAGTATCGACAAACAGGGTGCTCGACGCGGGAAGCGACACGCCATCGAGCAGGTCGACGGCATCGACGCCAAGGTCCTCGGCAAGACCAAACGCGGCACGAGCGCCCTCGTCCAGGCGCACGATATCGCCGGACGTAAGGCGCGCGAACGTCTGGTGGCGCTTATGCGAATCGAGATAGATGGCAAGGTCGGCCGCCGAAAGCCCGCTCGCGCCCAGTTCGACGTCGAGCAGGTTACTCTTGACGGTCGCACGCACCGAAAGCTTGGGCGCAGGACGGACCGAGATCTGGCGCAGGCGGTCGCTGAGCATGACCTCGCCCAGCTCGGACAGGGCAGACAGGCCCTCGGTCAGCAAGTGGAACAGGCGGGCGTCGTCGCGCTCCTCAAACGCCAGGCCGCCCTCGTAGAAATCGAAGTACAGGGCCGCCGTGTCCATAACGCGAAACTCCGCCACCGTATCGCGGGGCGGAACGCCGGGACGTTGCTCTTCGAAAGGACTGCCCGGAGCACCAAGACTAAAGAGATCTGCCGACCAATCACCGTAGGTCACCGTAATCTTGCAGGTCACAAGACCATCGTCGACGCCAATCGCCATGGCAAAGCTCGGCTCGGGCGCCACGGCGTCGAGCGCGGCGGGAGCGGTCAGGTCGGTATAGTCGCGCAAGATAGGCAGCGCCATGCGGCAGAACTCGCCCACCTGGTCGGCGGCGATATGGACCGGCGTGCGGCAGGGCAACAAGTGCGAAAGGAACGGCGCCGCATGTTGGGCAAACGCCGTGTCGGTACGGCGCGCGCGGCGCGTATCGACCAGATAGGCTACGTCGCTCGCGACAAAGCAATGCGTATCGGCCGGAAGGCGCAAGTCGTAGCTGCCTCCCGCCGCCGGTGCAACCTTGGCGGCAAGAAGCGGCGGGCGCTTAGCCGGGACTTCGCCCTCCCCCTGCGGCGACGACTCGACGGCCACCTCGTAGGAGCGATGCGTCGTCGTCCCCCGCGACCAAGCGGGCTCAAAGGACATGGTCCTGCCGCGCAGCAGGTCCAGCACGGACACGACGGAATACTCGGATACCGGCAACTGACGCTCGGCGACAAAGCCGCTGCGGGCAAAGTCATACGATGCCGAGCGCGAGCTCGTAATATCGCCTAGGTAGGCGACCGTCATTGCGATAAAGTCGAGCAGCTTTGTCGACACGTCATCGAATGCCTCGGGCACATGGACAAACGTAAGCTTCTTGCCATAGGAGAACGTACCGCCGCGCACATAGGCATCGGCCATGCCGTCGATATCCTTAACCACGTAGGACACCGAACCGCAGCGAATGCGAAACTCGAGCGCCCAGTTAAAACGATCGGCAAACAGCGGATTGTAGTACGGCACCAGCGAGGGCTCCAGCACTGCCTTGGGCGCATCGGGGTCAATGGTGCCGGCGAGCTTGCGACGCATGGCCACGAGCTCGTCCATGCGCGCGTCCGAAAGATCGGAAAGCGCCGCCACAAGGCTCGGGCTCGTGGGGACGGGCGCCGGGAAGGGAAAGTTGGGGTTGACCGCAGATGCGGTGGGCACGGGGCGCGTGGGCTGCTTGGACTGTGCGGGCGGTACCGTAAACGTGCGGACCGGCGTACGCAGCCCCTCAACAGGCTCAATGCCGCTTGCGTCCAGGTACGCCAACGCCGTGGCGATGGCATGCTTGCACATGCCGGGGTAGCGATAGGCGGCGGGGCAATCGCAGTCGTAGTCGATCACCTCGTGCTCGTCCATGTCGAGTTCCAC
>CAJJYO010000177.1 GCA_905197385.1 uncultured Collinsella sp. | reverse complement strand
GCCGCCGCGGTGCCATTCCAGTCCATTATGGCCAACGCGCTCGACGTGCTGGGAATCCCGCGGACGAAGTAGGGGGTTACAATCTTGAGCGTGGTCTGCCGTTTGATCTGAAGGGTGTTCACATGCCCTGCACCACGCGCGCATGGCACTGGGATACAATACGCCGATAGCATTATTAGGTTTACAGGGGAGCTGCAATGATAGAGATCGCCGTCAACAACCTCGCGGCCTCAACGGGGGCCCGAACCGTGACGGAAGAAGTCGACCGGGTATGCCGCGGGTGCGTTATCGACTCGCGTCAGGTCGAGGAGGGGACGATCTTTGTCGCCTTCCCCGGCGAAAAGGTCGACGGCAATGATTTTGCCTCCCGTGCCATCGAGTCGGGTGCCGGTGCCGTCGTGATGACGCGCGAGCCCGATGCCGAGCTGGTTTCGTTGGCGCAGGACAAGGGATGCGCCATCTTGCTGACCGACGACCCCGTGGAGTTCTTGCTGCGCCTGGCGCACGTATATCGCTTGGAGCTTGGCTGCCTGGTCGTCGGCATTACCGGTTCGATTGGCAAGACGACGACCAAGGACGTGCTCGCCGCCGTGCTCGCCAAGCGTTATCGCGTCTGGGCCACGAAGGGCAATTTCAACAACTTGATCGGCATGCCGCTCACGGTGCTTTCCGCTCCGGCCGATACCGAGGTCCTGGTGCTCGAGATGGGCATGAACCATTTTCATGAGATTGAGCGCCTGTCCCAGTCTGCCAACCCCAATCTTGCCATCGTGAGCAAGATCGGAACCTCCCACATCGGTATCCTGGGCAGCCGCGAGAACATCGCCCGTGCCAAGTCCGAGATTGTCCAGGGCATGTGCGCCGCCGGCGACTTCTCGCCGTTGCTGGTTTTGGGCGGCGAGGACGACTTTACGCCGTTCATTCGCGATACGTTCGCCCAGCCTGCGGGTATTGACGTGATGCTGGCCGGTGTCTCGGACGACGACGAGGTCCGCGCGCGCGACATTCGCGTCGACGACGAGGGCCATCCGGTCTTTACGCTCGACTTTGGTCAGGGCGACACGGTCGATACCATGTTGGCTATTCCCGGTGTGCAGTCCGTGCCCAATGCCGTCAAGGCCGCCGCGGTCGCCTATCGTCTTGGCGTGACGCCCGAGCAGATCGATGCTGCCTTTAGGGGCCTTACGATCACCGGTCACCGTCAGGAGATCAAGCGCGCCAAGAGCGGAGCACGCATCATCGACGACTCCTATAACGCCAGTGCCGAGTCTATGGCTGCCGGCCTCGATTTGCTGTGCTCGCTCATCTGTGACGGTTCGCGCATGGCGATCTTGGGCGAGATGGGCGAGATGGGCGACGAGGCTCCCCGCATGCATGAGCTCGTGGGAGCCTATGCCGCCGCCAAGAAGCTCGACATGCTCGCGTGCGTTGGCGGCGAGCTGGCTCAGCTCATGGCCGATGCCGCACGTATGATGGGTATGGATGAGGACCGCATCCAGGTATTCTCCGATTATCAGCAGGTGCTCGACCGCATGGGCGGCGCGCTTGAAAATCATGATGTTGTACTGGTCAAGGGTTCCCGTTTTGTTGAGCTCGACCGCTTTGTGGAAGGTGTGTGCTAGCCCATGTTCGGCAATCCCTCGTATCCTACGTATCAGGCCTTTTTGGGACTTGGCATCGCTGCCGCCATTGCGCTGCTGCTTATGCCGTGGTGGATCAAGCTGCTGAAGGTCGAGGGTATCGGCCAACAGGTCCGAGCCGACGGCCCCAAGCGTCATTTGATTAAGCAGGGTACGCCGACCATGGGCGGCGTCATCATCCTTGTCGCGATATCGCTGACCTGCCTGCTGATGGGCAAGCTCACCACCGAGCTCGTGCTCGTGCTGCTTGCCACGCTGGCCACCGGCGTTCTGGGTCTCATCGACGACCTGACCTCCGTCACGCATGGTCGCTCGCTCGGCCTGACGCCTCACGCCAAGATGATCGGTCTGACCATCATCTGCGTCACTTTTACCGTGCTCGCCGTCAATTGGTGCGGCGTCGCCCCCGAGATTCGTTTTCCCGGCGGCCTGACGATTGACCTCGGTGTTCTTTCGACCACCATCTGCGGCCTTTCGTTCCCGTGGCTCTACATTGTATTTTGCTGGCTGATGATCGCCGGTCTTTCCAATGCCGTGAACCTGACCGATGGTCTGGACGGCCTTGCCGGTGGCACTTCCATGATCGCCATGCTCGCCATGGCCGCCATGGCGTTTTTGCACGGTGACGTGAACCTGTCCATCTTCTGCACGGCGTGCGCCGGTGCCTGCCTGGGCTTTTTGTGGTTCAATTGCTACCCGGCGAGCATCTTTATGGGCGATACCGGCTCGCTTGCCCTGGGTGCCGCTTTTGCCTGCACCTCCATCATGACCAACACCGAAGTCGTTTCCCTCATCATCGGCGGTCTGTTTATCGTCGAGACTCTGTCGGTCATGATCCAGGTTGTCTATTTCCACTTTACGCACAAGCGCGTCTTCCTTATGGCGCCCATTCATCATCATTTCGAAAAGAAGGGCTGGGCCGAGACCAAGGTCGTTATCCGTTTTTGGATTATCGCCGCGGCCTTTGGCGCCGTTGGCCTCGCCCTGTTCTTCCAGTTGGGATAGTGGTCTTTCATGCCTCTTGCTGATGTCTTTAGCCTGCTTGTTTTGGGGCAGGGTAAATCCGGTCTCGATGTCGCCCGTTGGGCGTTGGCTCACCCCGAGCGCGTGAGCGCCACGACCGTGTATGGCGGCGGTAGCTCCGAGCCCAATGAAGCCACGCGTGCGCTCGAGGCGCAGGGCGCGTCGTTTGTCTACGGCACCGAGCAGGTCGAGGGTGCCTATGACGTGTGCGTGACATGCCCGGGTATCTCGGAGTTCTCGGCCTTCTTTAAGGCTGGGCGTGAGCATGCCGCTCAGATTATGGGCGAGCCCGAGTTTGCCTATCGCCTGTCTCCCCAAAATTGGATCGCCATCACGGGCACCAACGGCAAGACAACTACCACGTCGCTGACCGATTATCTGCTCAAGGCCGCAGGTGAAGCCAGCGTGGCCGTCGGCAATATCGGCGAGCCGCCGGTGAACGAGATCGACGGCCGCGCACACAATGAGTGGTTTGTGGCCGAGCTGTCGAGTTATCAGATTGCTACGACAGCCGAGCTTCATCCTCGCGTGGCGGTGCTGCTCAACATCACGCCCGACCACCTGGGCTGGCACAAGAGCCACAAGAACTATGCGCTTGCCAAGATCAAGTTGTTCGAGAATATGGTCGACGACGACCTCGTGGTTATCGACGTCGAGGATACCGGCATCCATGAGTTCGATGAGTACATCTACACACCGGGTCGCCGTATCTGCAAGGTCGCTTTTGACGAGCCCGAGGGTGCAGACGCCGCCTTTGTGCGCGACGGTAAGATGGTCGTGCGCCTGAGGGGTGTCGAGACTCAGCTTGTCGCCACGTCCGAGCTCAAGATCTCGGGCCATCACAATGTCATCAATGCCCTATGTGCCGCCACGGCTGCTCTGGCCGTCGGCGCCGATCCCGAGGGCATTTGCCGCGGTTTGACATCGTTCCAGCCACTCGAACACCGCGTGGAACCCTGTGGCGAGATCGATGGCGTGCGCTACGTCAACGATTCCAAGGCAACGAACACCGATGCAGTCGAAAAGGCCCTGACGGCGTTTCCCGACGACGATGTGATTTTGCTGCTCGGCGGCCACGATAAGGGTACGCCGCTTGCGGACTTTGCCCGCGTCGTTATGGACAACGTGCGCTCGGTCGTTTGCTTTGGCGATGCGCGCGAGCGCTTTACCGCCGCTATGGACGAGGCCGATGTCGATGGTGACGTGGATATCGCCCAGGCCGATGATCTGCGCGATGCCGTTGACGTTGCCCGCTCACTCTCGAGCC
>CAJJYO010000176.1 GCA_905197385.1 uncultured Collinsella sp. | reverse complement strand
CTTAATGTGGCCTTCGTCTTGCGCAGGACTGTCCGAAATAGCGAGCAAATGCCCAAGCGGCCCTCTCGGTTCAGCCGAGTTGACGTAGCTGAGATGCAGCATGCGGTCTGCTCACTCCTCGAAGTTCTTAGCGGAAATTGTTTGAGTTGCGACTACGACTGACTTGCAACAACGGTTGAGCTGCAACAAAGTTTTTATTGGACCTCGAACCCTATACTCGATGTTCGCTTCGTTCATTGAGTTACCCTTTGCATGAGGCCGGGACATATCGTCCCGCCCGCAGTTTCGCAGGCCGAAGGCCGAGAATGTTTGAGGACGGGATGATATGTCCCGGCCTCCCGGGAGAGTTACCTATGAACTACGCGAACATTAAGTATTTCGACATTGCTGATGGGGAAGGCGTTCGTACTTCTCTGTTTGTGAGCGGGTGCCGTCGTGGGTGCAAGAACTGCTTTAACTCTGTCGCGTGGGACTTTGCTGCGGGCGAGCCCTTTGATCGTGCCGTCGAGGACAAGATTATCGAGAGCCTCGATCATCCCTTTATTGACGGCCTGACGATTTTGGGCGGCGAGCCTATGGAACCTGAGAATCAGGTGGGGCTCGTTGATTTCATTGAGCGTGTTCGCGCGGCCTATCCAGCGGGGTCGGGAAAGACCATTTGGTGCTTTACTGGCGACGTACTCGAGGAGCTTATGCCGGGCGGTCGTCATCATACCGAGGTGACGGACCGCATCCTTGCCTGCCTCGACATGTTGGTGGACGGCCCGTTTGTTCAAGATATGTACGATATCACGCTGCGCTTTAGGGGCTCGAGCAACCAGCGCGTGATCGATATGAACGCTACGCGCGCCCGCGCTGAGCGCGAGGGCGTTGCGCTTTGTGATGCGGTTGAACTTTGGCGTGATGATCCGGTCTATTCGACCCATACTATGTAGCTTGTGGTCGATGCCGGAGGGCGTGGTACCATAGCGCGAACGTGAAATCGGAAAAGTGAGGCCCAGATGGTCGATCAGGAAAAAGTCGAGGCCGCCATTAAGCTGTTGCTTGAGGGCATAGGCGAGGACCCAACTCGTGAGGGCCTGCTGGAGACCCCGGCGCGCGTTGCCCGTATGTATGGCGAGATCGCCGGCGGTGTGGACCAGAGTGCCGAGGAGCACCTGTCCAAAACCTTTGCCGTCGCTTCGAACGATTTGGTTATCGAGCGCGACATCACGTTCTACTCGCTGTGCGAACATCATCTGCTGCCGTTTTATGGCAAGGCCGCGATCGGCTATATCCCTAACGGTCGCGTGGCGGGTCTGTCTAAGCTTGCTCGCACGGTTGAGGTCTATGCCCGCCGTCTGCAGCTGCAGGAGCAGCTGTGTGCACAGGTTGCCGATGCCCTCATGGAGTATCTTGCTCCCCAGGGAGCGATTGTGCTCATGGAAGCTGAGCATATGTGCATGACGATGCGTGGCGTGCAAAAGCCCGGCACCAAGACCGTGACGCTCGCTCGCCGCGGTGTCTTTGAGGCCGATCCCGCGCTCGAGGAGCGTTTCTTTAGGATGCTGGGCCGCTAACCATGAGAGTCGTCAACGACTTTACATCGAAGACCGATGAGGGGACGTCGCGTCGCGGCTTTATGGCTTCGGGCCTGGCCCCCTTTGGCGCCATGCCTCGCATTGATTACATTTGTGCCAACGGGCTGTTCCGGCGGCACCTGGGCAACATTGCACAGTTGGAATCGGGGCGCATCTTTTGCCGCCATGGTATTGACCATCTGCTCGATGTCGCTCGCATTATGTGGATCAAGAATCTCGAGGAGCAGCTCGAATTTGACCGCGAGGTCATCTACGCCACGGCACTTCTTCACGATATCGGCAAAGATGAACAGTATGAATCGGGTATATCCCATGATGTTGCAAGCGAACGCGTCGCTGATGCGATTCTCGGCGGCATGCCCGATGACGTGGCGTTTGAGCCGGCCGATGCCGCAGCTATTAAGACGGCCATTCTGGGCCATCGAAAGCTGCGCGTGAACAGCCAACCGCTTGAGCGTCTGCTCTATGCAGCCGACAAAGCGTCGCGTGCCTGCTTTGCATGCCCCGCGCGCAACGCTTGCAACTGGAGCGACGATAAAAAGAACCTGTCGATTCGCGTGTAGTTAGTTTGCGCGGTCGGGGTTCTAAACGAAGGAGACGATCGCGTTGAGTAACAAGAAACTGCCCGAGAATGCAACCAAGACTGAAGGTGCTGAGCTCGCCCGCCGTGGAAGGGGCGAAATATCCACCGCAACGGCGGTGCCTCACGTGAGCTATGACGATCTGCGCCATGCCGATCGCATTGTCATTGACGGCCTTGAGGTTTTTGCCAACCATGGCGTGTATCCCGAGGAGAATGCGCTGGGTCAGAAGTTCATCGTTTCTCTGGTGCTCTATGCCGACCTGCGCGCGGCGGGGGAGCACGATAACCTGGATGCCTCGATTGACTACGGCTCGGTGTGCCACGATGTCGATGGCTATCTGCGCGAACATACGTTTAAACTCATCGAGGCGGCAGCCGAGGGGACGGCCCAGATGCTGCTGCGCCGTTATCCCTCGCTGCTTGGTGTGCGCATAAAGCTCGATAAGCCGTGGGCTCCTGTTGGCCTGCCCCTGGCAAGCTGCGGCGTCGAGATCGAGCGCGTGCGCTAGTCGACGCTAGAGCTTGTTGAGGGGTGGCTGCTTGAGCCGCTGCGACAGAGCTCTATTGTTAGGGCAGTACGTGTCGAGCAGGGCGTGAAACCGCTGATTGTGGCTTGGCTCGAGCAAGTGGACGAGCTCGTGGGCGACAACCATGTCGAGGCATTCGACAGGGTAGGCGGCGAGCTCGCGCGCGATGCGAATGGCGCCGGTTTTGGGTGTGCATGAGCCCCAACGCGTTTTCATGCTGCGTACGGAAATGCGGGAAACGGCGACACCCATTGCGATTTCGTATGCGTGCACCATATCGTACAGCGCCGTGGTGACCTCGGTTGCATAGAGCTGCTCGATGCGGGCTTGGAACTCATCGGGTGTTAAGCTGTCGAGGGCTGCGTGCCGCTTGGTCCGTGGACGCTCGTCTGGCTCGTCGGCACCCATAAAACTTGCGAAGGTGGCTTGCTTGGGTCGCGGTGCAGGTGATTCAAAGCTGTGATCGAGTGCATCCTGCACCGTGATGGGTTTGCCCCAAAGTGCGATGATCGAGCGGGGGTTGAGCGGCTCGTGCGTTGCCGCCTGACGCTGTTCGCGCTGGGCAAGCCGGCCGATAATCCATGCACTGTTGCGCTTCACAAACGCTTCGATGCGCTCGCAGCTGGCGCCGAGCGGTGCGCTGGCGTGGACCTCGCCGCTCGATGTGACGCGTAGGTTAAAGTTCTTGACGCGCTTTTTGGTAACGACGACGGGGATGGGCGTTCCATCCGGTCGGGATGCGGAAATCGTAAATTGCTGCGTCAAATGTGATCCTTCAGATTGGGGACGGGCCGGCATGTCGACCGCTCGGCATGCCGGCCCGCTCAAGGGATGTGAAATTAATAACGCTCAAAGAAGGCAAGCGCGTTGTCGCTGCAGAGCTTTTGCATCACGGTCTTGCCAAAATGCTTGGAGAGCATGTTCTGGAACTCGGGCATCATACTGGCATCGGAGAGGAAAGCGGGCACCGTGGCACCGTCCCAGTCGCCGCCGAGCGCGATGACGTCCTCGCCGCCCAGGTCGAGCCAGTGCTCGATATGTGCCGCTAGCTGGTCGAAGGTGACGTCTGCGGCGGTTTTGTCGGTTGCGTCGTTGGAAAGGAACTCGCTGCAGTAGTTGAGGCCGACGATGCCACCCATGTCGCGAATGGTGCGGAACTGGTCGTCGGTGAGGTTGCGCTTGACGCCGCAAACCGCACGGGAGTTGGAGTGGCTGGCGACGAACGGGCGCGTGGCGTGGGCGACAACCTCGTCAAAGCA
>CAJJYO010000175.1 GCA_905197385.1 uncultured Collinsella sp. | reverse complement strand
GGCGTGATAACCGACGCCAGTGGGAACAGGCGACGCGTGAGCGCCTCGGCGGCATCTTCGGCAATCAGCCGCGCGCCCGAGGTGGCGACCATGACGGGGTCGACTACCACGTTTGTCGCGTTCCAGGCGCTCAGGCGGTCGGCGATAACATCGATAATCTCGGCAGAGGAAACCATGCCAATCTTGACGGCGTTGGGGCGGATATCGTCAAAAACGGCATCGATCTGTGCCGCGACAATATCCGGGGAGATGTTCTGCACGGCGGTGACGCCCAGGGTGTTCTGTGCGGTGATGGCGGTGATGGCCGTCTCGGCATACAGGCGGTGCGCCGTGATGGTCTTGATGTCGGCCTGAATGCCGGCACCACCGCTGGAATCTGATCCTGCGATGGATAGAACGGCGGGTACCTTACTGCGATCCATGTTCGCTCCCTTGTTCGGTCGGATTCAAATGGGTCTTCTGCCTGCATTATAAAGTTGCCCGGGCCGGCTGTATGCCGATCCCGGGCGGGCGGTGCAATCTTTACGAAAATGTAAGAAAATGTTCACATGTCAACAATGGACGAACACCTTGTGGCCGTTTGTGTCCCCGGTGACGAGTTAGTCCTCCATGCCGAGGTCGATCGTCGTGCCTTCGAAGATCTTGTTGACGGTGCGGACGGCGCACATCTTGCCACACATGGTGCAAGTGCCTTCGGTGGCGGCGGGGGACTCCTCGTAGCGCTTCTTGCCGGTGACCGGGTCGAGCGCGCACTTCCACATGGCGTCCCAATCGAGCTTGCGGCGTGCCTGGCCCATCTTGTCGTCCATGTCGCGGGCGTGGGGCACCTTCTTGGCGATGTCGGCGGCGTGTGCGGCAATCTTGGTGGCGATAACGCCCTCGCGTACATCCTGCACGCTCGGCAGGCGCAGGTGCTCGGCGGGAGTCACGTAGCACAGGAAGTCGGCGCCCGAGCTCGCGGAGATAGCGCCGCCGATGGCTGCGGTGATGTGGTCGTAACCCACGCCGATATCGGTCACCAGCGGCCCGAGCACATAGAACGGGGCGTTGTGGCACAGGCGCTTCTGCAGCTTCATATTGGCGGCGATCTCGTCGAGCGCCATGTGGCCCGGTCCCTCGACCATAACCTGGACGCCGGCGGCCCAGGCGCGCTTGCACAACTTGCCGAGCTCAATCATCTCGGCGGTCTCGGTGGCGTCGTTGGAATCGTAGAGACAGCCCGGGCGGCAGGAGTCGCCGAGCGAGATGGTCACGTCGTACTCGTGGCAGATTTCGAGCACCTCGTCGTAGAACTCGTAGAACGGATTCTCGTTGCCGGTGACCTCCATCCATCCAAACAGCAGCGAGCCGCCGCGGCTGACGATGTTCATAAGGCGGCCGGTCTCCTTGAAAGTTTTGATGACCGATTTATTGATGCCGCAGTGGATGGTCATAAAGTCCACGCCGTCCTCGGCGTGTGCGCGCACGACCTCGAGCAGGTCGTCCTTGGTAAGCTTGACCAGCGGCTTTTCCATGTAGCCGATGGCGTCGTACATGGGGACGGTGCCCACCATGAGCGGCGTCTCGTCGATGAGCTGCTGGCGGAACTGGCGTGTCTTGCCCGAGTTGGAGAGGTCCATGATGGCGTCGGCGCCAAAGTCCTCGGCGATCTTGACCTTCTTCCATTCCTCGGCGGCGTCGGCCTTGTCGCCCGAGATGCCCAGGTTCACGTTGACCTTGGTGGACAGGCCCTCGCCGACGCCAAAGGCGCGCATGCCCTTTTTGATGTGCACGATGTTGGCGGGAATGGCGATGCGGCCGTCGGCCACGCGCTCGCGGATGTACTCGGGGTCGCGATGCTCGCGCTCGGCGACCTCCTTCATCTGCGGTGTGATCTGCCCGGCGCGGGCGAAGTCGATTTGCGTGACGAGCTTGGGCTCGGTCCGTGTGCTCATTGGCACGGCTCCCTTCGTTGGCATTACCCATATCAGGTTTGCGGGTCAGGGCGGGCGCGCCCAGTCTCAGCCTGCCGTCTTGTCCTGCAAGCTCCCCGTTTATGTGGTGGGCTCAAGTATAGCCTGAATGGGTACGATTGGGCCAACAAGCGTGCCTGTGGGGAGGCGAACATGGAAGACAAGCATCTATATCGAGAGACGCAATGGGATGTATCGGCCGAGGAAAGCCGTGCGCACCATGGGTTGGTCGCGATTGGTTTTGCGGTGCTTGCCGTGCTGGTGATTGCCTTTTGTATTTGGACGTTCGGCGGTCGTGGCGGCGCCGCCTGGGAGTTTGAAGCCGACGAGGGCCTGCCGATTATGACCATGAAAGTTTCTGGTGGCAACACGGTTGCCGCACCCGGCGACTATTGGTATCCGTGCGACGAGTTTGTGCAGCTGCAGCTGAGCGGCGGGTCTATTCCGGGCGAAGAAATCGAACGCGTGACGTTTGATGCGGCAATCAAAACACTCACGGTGAAGCTCAAAGATCAAGGGGGCGTGCCCACGACCATGGATATCGCTCTGACGGAGTGGCGTCTGGAACCTCCGTCGGGCGTTACGGTATCCGACGTAGAGCACGTTAAGATTACCTACCAAGATGGCTCGACGAGCGAGATTGCAAAGGCCGATGGCTTGGCGGAGTAATGGGGTGTTTGGAAACGGCGGGCCTATTGTGCCTGCGCGTTCATGAAAACCAGGGTGTTTTTGTCTGAAAGCTCGGGGATGTGCCGATAGCCGATATTGAATGCGGTGAGTTCGCTTGCATCCTCGAGCTTGTTTTCTGCCATCCACCGCACCATGGAGCCGCGCGCCTTTTTGCTGGCGGTCGACCGTTGGATGGGCTTCCCGTTGCGGATACCCTCGCCAAAGAGGCATGTGACGGCCGTGGCGTCGCCCGCGAGGTGGGGCAGAACGGCTTTGGCATACTCTACGCTGGCGAGGTTGACGATCGTGGTGTTTGAGCCTGCCGGGGCGATAGCCCGCGCGAGCTTGTCGCTCCAAAACGCGTAGAGGTCTCGGGCATCGTCAACGGCGAGCTTCGCGCCCATCTCCAGCCGATACGGTTCGACGGCATGAAAGGGACGAACGCACCCGTAGAGGCCGGAGAGGATCCACAGATGGTCTTGCAGCCATGCGAGCTGCGCGGAATCCATCACCTCGGGTGCCATGCTCTGGTATTGAATGCCGTGATAGGACATGACGGCAGGGGAGAGGTGGCGAGCGAGTGCGGGATTGTCGAGATCGCCGCTTTTCAGGATGGGCCCGAACTCATGCAGGGTGTTGAGGCAAGGCCCCAGCAGTTTGTCACTCACGTTCCACAGCGCCTGCAGGCCGCCGCTGCCTTCATTCCGCTCGATATCTAGCAGTGCGCGGTGGAGGCGAGCCGTCTCGCGCACAAAGGGTGGGATGCCCAGGACTTCAAAAGCATCTTGGGCCGCGCGCATCTGCTTGGCGGGCGAAATGATGACCTGCAGCATGAACTCTCCTCTGCCAAAAAAGAAATTGCGGTGGAATACGGTCTGTTTGGCCGTTTATGGGCCAGTTTAGTCCGTATTTCACCGCAACTGATGAAGGGTTGGTTAGGCGCGCTCGAGGAAGGCCTTGTAGCCGCGATAGGCCTCGTAGATGTCGGCCTTGTTGGCGACCTCCCACAGGGCGTGCATGGACAGGACGGCAACACCGGAGTCGATGACATTCATGCCGTACTTGGCCATGATGTAGGCGATGGTGCCACCGCCGCCCGCGTTGACGCGGCCGAGCTCGCAGGTCTGGAAGTCCACGCCGGCCTCGTCCATGATGTCGCGGACGAGGGCCACGTACTCGGCATCGGCGTCGTTGGAGCCGCCCTTGCCGCGGCTGCCCGTGTACTTGTTAAAGCACAGACCGCGACCCATAAAGGCTGCGTTCTTGGTTTCGAACTTGCCGGCGTAGCCCGGGTCGAAGCCGGCGGACACCGTCTGTTCCCGCCGAAACAGCTCATCCACCAAGTCCTCGTACTCGGG
>CAJJYO010000174.1 GCA_905197385.1 uncultured Collinsella sp. | reverse complement strand
GCGAGGGCGTGCTGCGGCTGGGCAAGCTGCTGGAAAAATACGGCACTTACGAGATGAACGGCATTGCGTTCCAGGACGTGCATGAAATCTGGTGGCTGGAGACCATCGGCGGGCACCACTGGATCGCTAAGCGCGTTCCGGACGATGCCTATGTGGTGATGCCCAACCAACTTGGCATTGACCAGTTTGATCTGGAAGACGCACTTGGCGCCAAAAAGAACCACCTTTGCTCCGCCGACCTGGATGATTTTATCGAGAACAACCATCTGGATCTTTCCTGGAACGGGGTACTGAACCCGCGGGACGCCTTTGGCAGCCACGATGATTCTGACCATGTGTACAACACGCCGCGTGCCTGGTATATGCAGCGCTGTCTCAACCCCAGCGATGTGTGGGACGGTCCCGAGGCCGACTACACGCCCGAGAGCGACGATATCCCCTGGAGCCGCGTGCCCGAGCGCAAGGTGACCATCGAGGATATCAAGTACGTGCTTTCGAGCCACTACCAGGGTACGGAGTACGACTGCTACGGCAGCAAGGCCACGCGCGGCGCCTATCGTCCCATCGGCATCAACCGCAACAGCCAGCTTGCCGTGCTGCAGCTGCGCCCCTATGCGCAGCCGGCGTATCGCGCCGTGCAGTGGATGGCGTTTGGCTCTAACTCGTTTAACGCGCTCGTGCCGCTGTACGCCAATGTCGAGACCATGCCCGAGTACTACGCCGACACGCAGGCTCGCGTGACGTCCGAGAATTTCTATTGGGCAAATCGCCTGATCGGTGCCTTGGCGGATGTTCGCTTCCATGAGTGCGGTCGCGCGGTCGAGGACTATCAGGAGAAGGTCGGCGGCATGGGCCACAAGCAGATTCACGACGTTGACGCTGTCGTAGCCGCGCTGCCCGAGGCCGAGGTGCCTGCCGAGCTCGCCCGTGCTAACGAGGCCTTTGCCGAGCTTGTGCGCGTGGAAACCGATGCTCTGTTGGGCAAGGTGCTCTACACCACGAGCTGTGCCATGAAGAACTCCTTCGCGATGAACGACAACGTAAGGTAAAGACGGCCTTGCGGCGAACGAGCGGGACAAACGCCGTCAAAGGCTTTGCCCCGCTCGATTTCTATCCCGGGGATAAAACGATTTTGTGTCGTTCACCCAATCTTGGGTACAAGAAGGCCAATGCAGTTGTTCATGATTGGAGCCAACCATGGTTATGAAATTCGATCAGCTTGTTAACGGTGCCATCAACGTGGGCTTCGGCGCCGCTGCCGTTGCCGTCGAGGGCGGCAAGAAGGTCCTTGACGACCTCAATACCAAAGGCGAGCAGGTGCGCAAGGACGCCGGCACCCTCGATATCGCCCGCAGCGTGTCCGACATGTTCGAGCAGGCCGGCGGCACCATCTCCGACCTGACCGAGCGCCTGGGCATGCAGGGCGAGACTGCGGCACAGCGCGTGCTCGACGAGCTCATCCTGGCACGCGTCCGCGTTATGACCGCCCCCGAGCGCACGGCCTTTTTGGCCCATGTGCGCGACATCGTCGATTCGGTCGAGGATAACGTGACCTCGGTGCCCGTCGAGTCCGTTGAGCCCGACGATGCAGAGGACACCGAAGAGGCCGAGTAGCAGCGCAGATGGCAGATTCCACCACCGATTACAACAATCTAGATCCCTTGGGTGACGAGGCGGCGGTTGTCGACGAGGTCGATGCAGCCGTCTCGGGCGTTCGCAAGAAGCCGCGCGCTGTCGATATGGTCCCCGAGGAGCCCGACGCGATGGCGCCGGACGAGGAATACCAACTCACGCCGGCAGGTCGCCGTGAGCGCATTGGGCAGATCGTTCGCCTGATCAAGAAGTACCGCGTATGGGATAACCTCACGCCGGTGCGCCTGCGTCGTCTGCTCGAAGAGCTCGGCCCCATGTTTGTCAAGATGGGGCAGATTCTGGCTAACCGCTCCGAGATTTTGCCGCAGCGGTTTTGCGATGAGCTGCGCCGCCTGCGCTCCGATGTAGAGCCGGTGCCATATGAGGTAGTGCTCCGCTGTCTGGAAGAGGAATACGGCCAGCGCCTGGGGCAGATGTTCGACGCGATCGACCCCAATCCGCTCGGAAGCGCGTCGCTCGCGCAGGTACACCGTGCCCGCCTGGTGACCGGCGAGGACGTGGCCGTTAAGGTGCAGCGCCCCGGTGCGCAGCAGGTGATGGCTCAGGACATCGACATCATTCGCTCGGTGGTACGCATCGTTTCCAAGTTTGTCAATACCGATCAGTTTGTGGACCTGCATGGCGTGGTCGAAGAGCTGTGGACCTCGTTTCGCGAGGAGACCAACTTTTTAGCCGAGGCCAAAAACCTCAACGATTTCTATGACTTCCACAAAAGCGTGCACGGCGTTTCGTGTCCCAAATCCTACCTGGACCTTTGCACCGAACACGTCGTGGTCATGGACTACATCGACGGCATCTCCATTGCCGATCCCGAGCGCCTGGTGGCCGAGGGCTATGACCTGGAAAAGATCGGCTCGGCGATCGTCGAGGACTATTCGACGCAGGTGCTCGACGACGGCTTTTTCCATGCCGACCCGCATGCGGGAAACATCATCCTCAAGGACGGCATTGTCTACTTTATTGACCTGGGCATGGTCGGGCGCATGTCGAGCCACGACCGCGGTATCGTCAAGGATATGATCTTTGCCGTGGCCGAGGGCGATGTGCCCAAGCTCAAGGATTCGCTCATGCGCTTTGCCGTGACGCGCGGTGATTCGGCCGAGCTCGATCATTCGGCCTTTTTGTCCGATTTGGACTTTATCGTAGCCGACTTTGCAGGACTCGATCTTAAGGACCTGGATATCGGCGAGTTTTTGACCTCGTTGCTAAACCTGGCGCGCAAAAACGACGTTGAGCTGCCGAGCGTGGTGACGATGTTCGCCCGCGGCATGGTGACGCTCGAGGGTCTGCTGACCGAGTACATGCCCAACGTCAACATGATCCAGATCATCCAAGCGCACATCAAAAACGAGAAGAGCGCCTATGCGCGCGTCCGCGAAATGGGGCGCGACTTTGCGGCGAGCAGCTATCGCGCGGCAAAAGGCTCGCTCGAGGCGGCCGAGTATCTGGGCTTGGCGTCGCGTATGCTCACGCGCGGCCAGCTTAAGGTGAACACGCAGATCATGAGCAGCGATAAGGCGCTGCGGCAGCTGGGTGGAATCATCGACCGCATGTCGATGGCAATTGTGATCGCCGGTCTGTTTATCGGTTCGTCGGTGGTGTACTACGCGCGCATCGAGCCGGTTGTGTTTGGTATCCCGGTGATTGGCTTTATGGGCTACGTGAGCGCGCTGGTGCTGGCGCTGATGCTGGGCCGCGAGATCTGGCGCAACAGCCACGGCGGCAAGCGTTAACGTTTTCCGGGATCAGAGAAAGACGGATCCTTTTGCTCGGCACTCCATCCGCACCCTTTTCTATCGCAAACCATAGCTTTTACCTTGGGCTTCGCCTGTGTGCGGGGCCTTTTTGCGTGCTACCATACTGACAGTAATAATCGATGGCCTAGATGGTGGTGCGGAGACGCACGAATGCGCGGTTTTCCTGCGCGTTTGGGAGAATCGGGGTGCAAATCCCTGGCTGTACCAGTAACCGTAATTCCTCTTGGCCCGGGATGTTCGCGTCGCAGATCGGACGGCGCGCCCGGGTTGGTAAGGTTAAGTCGGATCGCCTCCCATCTTGTACGCGGCTGCAGCTTTTGCCGCCGGTGTGCATAGGGCTCTGGAGGGAAGGGGGACCCCGATGGGGGAACTCGAGCGCAACATGCGCGATGACGTGGGGCAGCCTCAAGGCAACGCTCCAAGTGCAGACAGTAGGAGACAAATGGATATGTTTGAGGACGAGCGCCAGCGCGTCTCGCATCGCCGTGGCGCAATTGCGCGCGGCGTAGCCAAGCGCGGTCTGGTGGCGTTCCTGGCTTTTGCCATGGCTTTTGGCACCACGCCGGCGCAACTTTGGGCCGAGGGCGCCGAGGGCATTGCCAAGGCCGTGACCCAGGCTACGACGGGCGGC
>CAJJYO010000173.1 GCA_905197385.1 uncultured Collinsella sp. | reverse complement strand
GACTGGTCGCCTAAGGCGGCGCCCACCGGACGCACACCCGGAGTCACGATCAGGGCATCAGGACCCAGCAGCTCACGCATGTCGTGAGCCTCCATCGGCGAGCACACGATGCCATCGATGCCACTGGCCTGAGCGAGCTTTGCCAGGCGGGCGGCCTCCTCGGCCACCGGCGACTCGACGCCAATCTCGCTCAAGGCATCCTGATTCATGCTCGTGAGCACGGTGATGGCGACGAGCTTGGCGCGGTCCTCGCGTGCTTCCTCGGCACCCTCGCGGCAGGCAGCGAGCATGGCGCCCGAACCCAAGCCGTGAACCGAGAGCAGGTCGGCACCGGCAAGCGAGGCCGAGCGGGCGGCACCGCGAACCTGATGCGGAATGTCATGGAACTTAAGGTCAAGGAAAACCTTAAAGCCCAGGTCCTTAAAGGTCTTGACGATCTCGGGGCCCTCAGCGTAATAGAGCGTCATACCAACTTTAAGCCAGGCGGCATGGCCCGAAAGCTCGTGGGCGAGCTCGAGCGCACGCTCGCGGTCGCAGTCGAGAGCGACGATTACGCGGTCGCGGGCATCGGTCTCTAGCATTCGAAAGCACCTACCAGTTCGTTGATGTCCTTCACGCCTTGGGACTCAGCCCAGGCCTCGAGCTCGTGCGCGATCTTGAGCGAAGCGCACGGATCGACGAAGTTGGCCATGCCGACCGACACGCAGGTGGCGCCGGCCAGGATAAACTCGGCCGCATCCTCGCCGGTCATGACACCGCCGACGCCGTTGATGGGGATATCGACGGCCCGGGCAACCTCCCAGACCATGCGCACGGCGATGTGGTGGCACAGCGGGCCCGAAAGGCCGCCCTTGGGCTTGGCCACGCGGGACTTGCGGGTATGGACGTCGATGGCCATGCCCTGAATGGAGTTGATGACCGAAAGGCCGTCGGCGCCGGCAGCCTCGAGGGCCTTGGCAATCTCGGCGACGTTGACCGGCGCCATCTTCACGAACAGCGGCTTATCGGTCACCTTGCGGCAGGCAGCCATAACGGATGAGGCGCCCTCGGGCGTAGAGCCCATGGCGGCACCGCCGGCGGCGATATTAGGGCAGCTCACGTTGATCTCGTAGCCGGCAGCCCAGGGGCACAGCTCGACATACATCTCGAGCGCGCGGACAAACTCGTCAACGGAGTGGCCGGCAACCTGACAGATGACCTGGCAGCCGTCCTTGGACAGCTGTTCGAGCCACGGACCGGACTCGCGAGCAAAGGCGGCCACGCCGGGGTTCTGAAGGCCCACGGAGTTGATCATACCGCCGGGGATCTCGGCCATGCGGGGCGCGGGGTTGCCGGGCCAGGGCTCGGCAGCGCAACCCTTGGTGGTGATGGCGCCCAGCTGGGAAACATCAAAGAAGTTCTGGAACTGCCAACCGTAACCAAAAGTACCGGCTGCGGTGTTGATGGGGTTCTGCATCTTGACGCCGCCGAAATCGACGGCCATGTTCACGGTACCCACTAGAAGACCACCACCTTGGAAGCATCGAACACGGGGCCGCACATGCAAGCACCCTTCATACCGTCGACCGTCTCGACATTGCAGGTGTTGCAGGCGCCAAAGCCACAGCTCATCATGCGCTCAAGCGACACCTCGCAGTACGCACCGGCCTCGGCGGCAGCGGCGGCGACTTTCTTCATCATGACAGCGGGGCCGCAGCTGGCGACGTAGTCGTAGCCGCCCTCGCCGAGCAGCTCGGCGGCAGGATCGGTGCAAAAACCGTGCGTGCCGAGCGAGCCGTCGTCGGTGCAAACGTTGACCGTGGCGCCCAGCGCGCGGAACTCATCGACACCCACGGCCTTGGAAGCGGTGCCAAAGCCCAGGCACACGTCAACATCCACGCCCTGCTCGGCAAGCATACCGGCAAGACACAGCACAGGCGGAACGCCGATGCCACCGGCGACGAGCAGCGCCTTCCTGGTGCCCTCGGGAACAAGCCAGCCGCGGCCGCCAGGGCCCAACAGGTTGGACTTGGAGCCGGGACCCATCTGCGACAGACGACGGGTGTCGTCACCCACGACGGCGTACCACAGCTCGACGGTACCGGCCTCGGCGTCAGCGCGATAGAAGCTCAAGGGCACGCGAAGCAGCGAGGACGCATCGCCGGGCACGGCAATGTTCACAAACTGGCCGGGCTTGAGCGCACTTGCAAGCTTGGGGGCCGAGATGACGAGCGAGAAGATGCCATCGGCGATCTCCTGGTTCGAGACGACCTCGAAGTCGTGCATGCGTGCAGTGGAAGGTGTGGGCATAGACGCTCCAATCCCCCATGCGGTTGCATGGTCAAAACGAACAGAAAGCGCGGCACCGCAAGGGCACCGCGCACAAAAGCGATAAGGCTATGCTAGCAGATGCAGCCGTCGGCGAGCGTCTGCTTACCGCCGACAAACACATCGGTAGCACGACCGGTAAGCGTGCGGCCGGCAAAACCGGAGTTCTCGGCGCGCGACTCGTAACCGTCCTCGCCGACCGTCCAGGTGGCAGAGGGGTCGAACACGGTCAGGTCGGCAACGGAGCCCGCCTTGACCTGAACCTGGTCGAGGCCCAGGATCTCACGCGGCTTGATGGCCATGAGCTCGACCATACGGCCCATGCTCATCTTGCCCGTGTTGACCAGCTCGGTGAGTACGAGCGACAGCGAGGTCTCGAGGCCGATCATGCCAAAGGGCGCAAGCTCGAACTCGCGGGCCTTCTCCCACGGGGTGTGGGGAGCGTGATCGGTGACGATAGCGTCGACGGTGCCGTCGATGACGCCCTGACGGATGGCCTCGGCATCCTCCTCGGTACGCAACGGCGGATTGACCTTGAGCGAGGTGTTGTAGGTCTCGTCCAGGTCGTTCTCGGTCAGGAACATGTGGTGCGGGGTGGCCTCGCAGGTAACCTGAACGCCCGCGGCCTTGCCGGCACGCACGAGCTCCAGGCCATGGGCAGTGGAGATGTGCTGGATGTGCAGCTTGGCACCGGTCAGCTTGGCGATCTCGATGTCGCGGGCGATCTGGAGCTCCTCGCCGGCAGCCGGCCAGCCCTCGAGAGCCAGACGGGTCGAAACCTTGCCCTCGTTGATCTGGCCGTGGCCGACCAGATCCTCGTCCTGGCAGTGGCTCATAAAGACCTTGCCGAACATCTTGCCGTAGTCCATGCAGCGACGGAGCATGCCCGCGCCCTGCACGCCGCGACCATCGTCGGTGAAGGCGACGGCGCCGTGGGCGACCATATCGCCCATCTCGGACATGGCCTCGCCCTTAAGACCGCGGGTCATGGCGCCCGAAGGATAGACGCGGCAGTGACCGACCTCGGCAGCACGGGACTTGACGAACTCCACGACGGTGCCGTTATCGGTGACGGGATCGGTGTTGGGCATGGAGCACACGCCGGTAAAGCCGCCCTTGGCAGCCGCGCGGGTACCGCTCTCGATGTCCTCTTTGACCTCGTAGCCGGGCTCGCGAAGGTGAACGTGCATATCCACCAGGCCGGGGACGAGGTACTTGCCGGAAAGGTCGCGGACCTCGGCTCCCTCGACGGCGAGATTCTCGCCGACCTCGGCGATCTTGTCGCCGTCAATCAGGACGTCAACGACACCGTCAAGCTCGACGGACGGGTCGACGACGTGGGCATTCTTAAGAAGCAAGGCCATTATCGGCACCTCCAAGCAGCAGATACAGGATAGCCATACGCACGCAGATACCGGCGTAGACCTGCTCCAGGATGACGGAGCGTTGCGGGTGGTCGGCCATATAGGAGTCGAACTCGACGCCGCGGTTGATGGGACCCGGGTGGCAGATGATCGCATCGGGCTTCATGAGCTTCTCGCGGTCCTTGGTCAGGCCGAAGAGCCTGTGGTACTCACGAATGGTCGGGAACGGGGCACCCTCGAGGCGCTCCTGCTGCACGCGCAGCATGTAGACGACGTCCAGCTCGGGCAGGACGGAATCGAGGTCGCTCGTCACGTGGTCGCAGCCCAGAACCTCGGGCGCCCGCGGCAGCAGCGTGCCGGGGGCGACGGCGTAGGTCTC
>CAJJYO010000172.1 GCA_905197385.1 uncultured Collinsella sp. | reverse complement strand
CGGGCCGTTGGTCCCCGCCGGCAGCGCCACCATCACCTGGAAGCCGCCGTCGTCGACCATGCAGGGCGTGTAGTGAAGCGTGGTGTTGAAAACCTCAACAAGCGTGCCGGCCGGCACGCGGAACGCCTTGACGCACGCGGTATCGAGCTTGCCGTCCTCGATCTCCCAGCGATGCGCCACGAGCAGGATAAAGTCGCGGGCGCCCAGGTTGAACTCGCTCGCGCGGTGGTACTCCAGGCAGTTGAGACGCGTGTTGTGGCCGTTGCACCAGCCCAGCTGGAAGGGACGACCGCCAAACATGAGAAAGCCCAGCTTATCGGCATCCATGACACCCTCGAGCTCGGGCGCGGAGGCCACATACTTGCTGCCCTCGGGGATGGGCGTGGAGGCAAGTGCCTCGAGCACGGGCGACGTAAGCTCGGACGGAACGTTATCCCAAACGTTGCCATAGGACTTGAACTCGGGATCAGAGACAGAGTAGATATGCATGTTCGCTCCTGTTCGTTTGTGTGACAGTATGAACATTCTAGAACAATCTTGTTCTGTTTTGAGCACTCGGCATAAAAAAGCGCTCCGCAAAGAGCGGGAGCGCTTCTGGCACAAACGTTATTCCTGCAAGCAGCCTTACGCCTGCTGATAGTGCAGGTGATTCTCGTCGATATCGGCCAAGTCGCGGTCGAGGTAGCGGCGCGCGAGCCAGTTTGCCATGGGAAGGTTCTGGTCCAGGTAGTTACCGCACTCCTCGGGAGCGGCACCGGGGATATCGCCCTCAAAGCCAGCGACAAACTCGAACAGCTCACGCACGAGCGGCAGAATCTCCTCGCTCGTCACCTCGCCAAACACGACGAGGTAAAAGCCCGTACGGCAGCCCATGGGACCAAAGTAGACAATGCGGCTCGACCACTCGGCATGATTGCGAAGGAACGTCGCGCCCAAGTGCTCGATGGTGTGGCATTCGGCCGTGTTCATAACCGGCTCCTTATTGGGCGTGGTCAGGCGCAGGTCAAAAGTGGTGACGGCGGCGCCGGTCGCCGGATCGCGGTCGATGCGGCTCACATACACGCCGGGCTCAAGCAGCAGATGGTCAACGGAAAAACTCGCGATGCGCTCCATGGCAGATCCTCTCGGTAGTTAAATTGGGACGGGGCTCTTTTAGCTGGTTCGAATGGTCGCACCAATCATACCAGTCAAAAAAGCCCCGTCCCAAATGAGCTACCCGGGACGGGGATCAATGAGTTTTAAATCCCCGTCCCAGAAAAATCATTCTAGGTAATCTAGAAGGACTTTTCCGCTCTGGGGTCTGGCGCCGTTCCGACTAGATCTCGCGCACGCTTTGGCGCTCGACAAAATAGGTCGATACGGCCGTCTTGCAGGTATAGCTCTTGGGATTGCGGATGTTGCCCACCAGGCGGCGCACCGCGATCTCGCCCACCTCGTGCTTGGGAACGTGCACCGTGGTGAGCGGCGGGTTGGAAAAGGCGCCCAACGACAGGTCGTCAAAGCCGATGATCGAGACATCCTCGGGCACGCGAATACCGTGCTCGTTGAGCGCGCGCATGGCACCCACGGCGAGCACGTCGTTTTCGGCAAAGAAAGCCGTCGGCAGGTCGTCGTGCGAGACGCTGTCGAGCCACGCGCCCATATCGCGATAAGCGCCCTCGAGCGTGGTGCCCAGCGTGACACGCCATGCCGGATTGGCCTCGAGGCCCGCATCCTCAAGCGCTTGGCGATAGCCGCGCTCGCGGTCCTTAAAGTTGCGGATGCGAAGGTCGCCCGCCAGATAGCCGATTTGCTTGTGACCTTTCTCGATAAGGTAGTCCACGGCGCGCAGTACCGAATCGGTGTTGGCAATGACCACGGCATCAAAGTATTGGCGATCGCTCCAGCCGTCGAGCACGATCAGGTGGGCGGCGGCGTTGGCGAACAGGGCGTAGTCCTCCTCGCCCAGCTCGGTACCCATCAGCACGATAGCGGCGGACGGATCGGCGATCAGGCCCTCGACCTGCGGGCGCACAGCGTCAAGATCGCTAAAGTCGAGCGTGACAAAGCTCGTGCTCATGCCGTGGTGACGCGCCTGGCGCTCCACGCCCTCGATGACCGCGGGATGGAAGGTGCTCTCGTCCAGGATGGCGGCCGTCTTGCGCGCAAGCACAAACTGGATGCTCTCGAGCTGCGTCGACTGCTGGTAGCCGAGCGACTGCGCACACTCCAGGATGACCTTGGCGGTCTCCTCGCTCACGCTGCGCTTGCGGTTGAGCGCGTTGGACACGGTTGCGGGCGAAAAGCCGGTAATGCGGCTGATCTCGCGGACGCTTGCTTTAGCCATCATTCCCCCTAGCATCGGTCGCGGCCGAGCATCGTGGCTTGACCGCCCCGTGGCTCGGCAACTAAACGACCGCAAATTCAATCTAAACAGAAGAGTAAATGTTTATTAGCTAGTTTAGCCTGTTGTCAAGCAAAGTGGCGCGACTATTCCCCCAACGGGCGCATTTGTCCATCTTAACGTTATTACGCAAGGTCTTCGCCATTGCTTGCTATTACGCGTCGGTACCATTCGAAGCTTTTCTTTTTACGTCTCTCAAACGAGCCCGCACCGCTATCGTCTCGATCGACATAGATAAACCCGTAGCGCTTACGCATCTGTCCTGTGGCGACCGAAACCAAATCGATCGGGCCCCAACAGGTATATCCCATGAGTTCCACCCCGTCGAGCTCGACGGTCTCCCTCATCGCCTCGATGTGGGCCCGCAGGTATTCAACTCGATAGTCGTCTTCTATTTCACCCGAATCTTCCGGCACATCAGGAGCACCCAAACCGTTTTCGACGATGAACAGCGGCTTTTGATAGCGATCCCAGATTTCATTCATGGTGACGCGCAGCCCTTTGGGGTCGATAAACCTCCCCCAAGGCTCCTGTTTTAGATACGGATTAGGCGCCGAGCGAAGAAGGTTCGAATCGAACTGACCTTCCGCATGCGCTTTTGCGACGCGCGTCGAGTAATACGAAAACGAGACGAAATCGACCAGGTTTGCAGCCAGTACTTCGCGGTCATCATCCCGATAGGGCACCTCAAAACCATGGCGGGCGTATTCCTTGAGAACATAGCTCGGGTACGCACCGCGCACCTGGACGTCGGTAAACATGTAATGGCTGCGATTCTCAGCCTGCGCAGCCAGCACATCGTCCGGATCACATGTAGCCGGATAGAAGACACCTGCGTTGAGCATGCAACCGATCTTCGCCCCGGGGCACAGTTCATGACACGCCCCGACCGCACGGGCACTCGCAACCAATACATGGTGCACGGCCGTGTGAACCGTTGCATAGCGATTCTCCCCTTGCTCGAAGATGATCCCCGCCGCCATAAAGCACGCCTGCGTCATGATGTTGATCTCGTTAAAGGTCAGCCAATAATTGACCAATCCCCGATAGCGCTCGAACACGGTACGCGAATATCGATCGAACAGGTCGACCAACCTGCGATCGCGCCATCCGCCATACGCATCGACGAGATGCATGGGGACATCATAGTGGTTGAGCGTCACCAAAGGCTCAATGCCATGCGCGCGGCACGTCCTAAAAACATCCTCGTAAAAGGCAAGGCCTTCTTCATTGGGCTCGGCTTCGTCTCCTTTGGGAAAAATGCGGCTCCAGGCGATCGATAAGCGCAGGCATTTAAAACCCATCTGGGCAAACAGTTCAATATCCTGCTTGTACCTATGGTAAAAATCAATGCCTTTGCGAGCGGGATAGAAGCTGTCGGGTGCCAACGCACGCGGATCAAGGTCTCCCCGCATGACGTCCATGCGTTGATCGCCAAACGGCAGCATGTCGGAATTGGCTAAACCGCGACCGCCTTCGTTCCATCCTCCCTCGCACTGGTTTGCAGCCAGAGCCCCGCCCCATAAAAAATCTTCTCTAAACATTATGGTGTCGTCCTTTCTATCAAATTCCCGGCCCACGCTGTCGAACGCAACGGACTCGGCAAGTGCCGTGCAACAGCACAGTACCGTTGCGCGGCCAAGGGGTCGGACCGCGCAACGGCTGGGGAGCATA
>CAJJYO010000171.1 GCA_905197385.1 uncultured Collinsella sp. | reverse complement strand
CTCATCTGCGGCGGCATCGGCGGCGGCGCCATCAACGCACTTGCCCAAGCCGGCATCACGGTATACGCAGGTGCCCAGGGTAGCTGCGACGCCTGCGTCGAAGCCCTTATCGCCGGCACGCTCGCACAAAACGGCGAGGCCACGTGCGGCTGCCACGGCCACGCCCACGAACATGGCGAGTCCTGCAGCTGCCACGGCCATCGCGAGCACGAGGGCCACGAGGGCTGCGGCTGCCACTAACGGCACGGCACCGCGAGCTCGGGACACAACGCTGCACGCAGCCAAACAATCAAAGCCAACAACAAAGGCCACCCGGTAGCTTCCGAGTGGCCTTTGCCATATCAAGCTGGAATTACGGCTCTATTTCTTATTGCGCATCTGCGCTTCCATCTGGCGCAGCAGGTCCATATCGGACTTGGGGCCGCCCGTTCCCAGGCCGCCCATGCCGCCCAGACCCATAGCGTCCAGGCCAGGGATATTGGGCATACGCATCTTCTTGCCCTTCTTACCCTTTTTGCCCTTCTTGCCACCAGCCTGTGCCTGATTGGCCATCGTGCGCATGCGGCCCATCATCTTATTCATCTCGCCCCACTGCTTCATAAGGCTGTTGACCTCGGTGGGGGTTACGCCGGCGCCCTTGGCGATACGCGCGCGACGCTGGCCGTTGATGATGGAGGGACGCAGACGCTCCTCCTTGGTCATCGACATGATGATGGCCTCGTTCTTATCGAAAATGCCCTCATCCAGGTTGCCGCCCATCTGATTGAGCGCGCGCTGACCGCCGGGGAGCATGCCAAGGATGCCCTTCATGCCGCCCATCTTTTTGACGGCCTTCATCTGGTCGAGCATGTCGTTCATGGTGAAGCCCTCGCGCAGCATACGCTCGGCAGCCTCGAGCTGCTCTGCATCGGCTGCCTCCTGGGCCTTCTCGATAATACCTACGACATCGCCCATGCCCAGAATGCGCTTGGCCATGCGATCGGGATAGAACGGCTCCAGCGAATCGGGCTTCTCGCCCATGCTCACAAACTTGATGGGCTTGCCGGTCACCTGACGCACCGAAAGTGCGCCGCCGCCACGAGCATCGCCGTCGAGCTTGGAGATGATCACGCCGTCAAAGTCGGTACGCTCTGCAAACGTCGAGACGACGTTGACGATATCCTGGCCGGTCATGGCATCGACGACCATCAGCACCTGGTCGGGCTTGACGGCCTTCTTGATGTCGACGGCCTCCTGCATCATCTGCTCGTCGATCTGAAGACGACCAGCGGTATCGACGATGACCACGTCGCGCAGGTGGTCAACGGCCTCCTGGATGGCGCCCTTGGCGATGTCGACCGGGTGCGCACCGTCGCCGCGGAAGACCGGTACGCCGATCTCGCCACCGAGTGTGGCCAGCTGATCGGCAGCGGCGGGACGGTAGACGTCGCACGCGGCGAGAAGCGGCGAGCGGCCCTGCTTCTTGAGCAGGTAGGCCAGCTTTACGGCCGCCGTGGTCTTACCGGAGCCCTGCAGGCCCACGAGCATGATGACATTGGGAATGCGGTTGCTAAAGACGAGCTTGCTCTCGGTTGAGCCGAGCATCTCGGTGAGCTCGTCGAGCACAATCTTGACGACGTTTTGTGCCGGCGACAGCGACTCCATGACCTCGGCGGTCATGCAGCGCTCCTTGGTCTTGGCAACGAACTCCTTGACGACCTTAAAGTTAACGTCGGCCTCGAGCAGCGCCATGCGAATATCGCGCATGGCCGAAGTAATATCGGCCTCGGTCAGCTTACCCTTACCGCGCAGGCGGTCAAATGTGTCGTTGAGGCGATCGCTCAGGGAATCAAACACTGGTTACTCCTTAGTTGGACTCGCCCACCAGGGCGCGGCAGAAATCTTTGGCGTTAAACTCCTGCAGGTCATCGACCTGCTCGCCCACGCCGATGCGCAGGATCGGGAGCTTGAGCTTCTCGGCCACGGCCATGGCGATACCGCCCTTAGCCGTGCCGTCGAGCTTAGTCATGATAATACCGTCCAGGCCCAGCGCCTCGTTAAACTCGAGCGCCTGGTTCAGACCGTTCTGACCAGTGGCGGCATCGATCACAAGCACGACCGAGACCGGCATGGGGCCGGCGGCCATATTGGCGGCGCGCTTACGGGTCACATTGACCACCTTGGCGAGCTCGCGCATGAGCTCGGGGCTCGTGTGCAGACGACCGGCAGTATCGATGAGCACCAGGTCGCTGCCGCGCTTATCGGCCTCGTCGAGCACGTCATAGCACACGCTCGCAGGATCGGAGCCGCGGTCACGCTTGATGACGGGAACGCCGGCACGCTGGCCCCACACATCGAGCTGCTCGATGGCGGCGGCGCGGAAGGTGTCGGCCGAACCGATCACCACGTTCTTACCGCGGGCGGCCATGGCGCTCGCAATCTTGCCGACCGTGGTGGTCTTGCCGGCGCCGTTGATGCCGACAAACAGCACGCAGCTCGGCGTATCAGAAAACGGGTCACGCTCGACAGGCACAAAATGGCCCTCGAGCTGCTCGGCCAGGGCGCGGCGAAGCTGCGGGGCGGTCTTGAGGTTCTTCTTGGCAGCGGCGTCACGCAGGTCATCGGAGACTTGAATGGCGACCTCGGCACCCATGTCACCCATAACGAGGGTATCCTCAAGGTCCTCCCAAAAATCCTCGTCGACCTCACCGCCAAAGTAGAAGACCTCGTTAAGGGCCTCGCGGCTGCGCTCAAGTCCGCGCGAGAGTGCGTCAAAGAATCCCATTATGCATTCACGACCTTTCCGGTTTCGCGATCGAGTTTTTGCGAGACGACGCGACTGACGCCGTCGGCTTGCATCGAGACGCCGTAGAGAACGTCAGCATCCTCCATAGTACGGCGCTGATGCGAGATTACCAAGAGCTGCGTATCGGAACGCAGCACATCGAGGGCGCCGATGAGCTTGGACAGGTTGGCGTCGTCGAGCGCAGCCTCGACCTCGTCCAGCACATAGAACGGCACCGTGCGCGTACGGTATACGGCAAAGAGCAGGGCGAGCGCCGTCAGGCTCTTCTCGCCACCCGACATGAGCATCATCTTGGTGATGCGCTTGCCGCGCGGCTGCGCCACGACCTCAATGCCCGTCTCGGCCGGATGCTCGGGGTCGGTCATCTCCAGATGCGCCTGACCACCTGGGAACAGCATGGCAAAGATCTCGCGGAAGTTCGCATCGACCTTCTCAAACGTCACTAGGAACGCCTTGCGCATCTTGCGGTCGATCGCCACGGTGATCTTGGTGAGCGCCTTGCGCGCGCTCTCCAGATCGGCCAGCTGCTCCTCGATGTAATCGGCACGGCGCTTGAGCTGCTCGTACTCCTCCATGGCGACTTGGTTCACAGGGCCCAAGTTGTTGATCTGGCGCACGAGTTGGTTAAGCTCGCGCTCGGCGGCGTCGCGATCGGTGGGCGCCGGCAGCATGAGCGCTTCCTCGAGCACCGTGGTACCGTCAGCGGTGATGGCCTTGATGGCAGCCTCGACCTGCACCTCGAGCTTGCCGCGCGCCACCTTGAACTCATTTTGCGTCGTGGCGGCAGCATCGACCCTCTCTTTGGCGCGGGCGACCTCGGTCTTGGCGTCCTCGATGGTCTTCTTAAGCGAAGCCGAGTCCGCCTCCTCGAGCGAAGCCTGATCGCGCAGGCGCGCAGCCCAGTCCGAGGCGCGCTCCAACAGGGCAGAATAGCGCTCGTGCATGGGATCGACGCGAAGGCGCAGCAGCTCAAGCGAGCGCGAGGCCTGGCGTGTTCCGCGGATACGGCGGTCGATGCCCTCCAGGCGATGCTCCAGGTCGGGCACGCGGCCCCTCAGAGAACGAAGACGCTCGCTCGTCTGAGCCAGGCGCACCTTAGCGTCGGCGAGCTTGCCGGCTGCCTCGGAATCGTCACGGCGCACGCGATCGAGCTCGTCGTTGGCTTCGGCAATCTGGAGACCCAGGTCGCTTGCCTGCGCACGGGACTCGTCACGCGAACGGGTGAGCTCGTCAACGCGCGGCCGCGCAGCGCGAACGGCCTCGGCGGCCTGCTCGCGGCGCTTGGAGATGCGC
>CAJJYO010000170.1 GCA_905197385.1 uncultured Collinsella sp. | reverse complement strand
GGCCCAAGCCGGCCGCTATGGCGCCGTGACCATCGCCACCAACATGGCCGGCCGTGGTACCGACATCTTGCTGGGCGGCAACCCCGACGAGCTGGTGCGCGAACGCCTGGAGTACGAGGGCCTGACCATGGAGGACGTGACGCCCGAGCAGCTCGAGCAGTTTAACGCCGAGGCCAAGGAGACCTGCAAGGCCGAGCGCGAGCGTGTGCTTGCCGCCGGCGGCTTGACCGTTATCGGCACTGAGCGCCATGAGTCCCGCCGTATCGACAACCAGCTGCGTGGCCGTTCCGGCCGTCAGGGCGATCCGGGCGAGACCCAGTTCTACCTGTCGCTCGAGGACGATCTGATGCGCCTGTTTGGCGGCGACAAGATGGACCGCGTCTCCAAGATGATGGTCACGGCCGATATGGGCGACGATATGCCGATCCAGCACAAGATCATCTCCAAGGCCGTCGAGAGCGCCCAGCACAAGGTCGAGAGCATCAACTTCTCCATGCGTAAGAGCGTCCTTGAGTACGACGACGTCATGAACAAGCAGCGCCAGGTCATCTACGCCGAGCGCAATAAGATTCTGGACGGCAAGGACCTGACCGACCACATCACCGAGGTCATGCACGACACCGTGTACCGCTGCGTGCAGGAGTTCTGCACCAAGGACAGTCACGATGGCGAGCGCGACCTGGAGGGCCTGCGCAAGTGGGTTGTGGAGCTCACCGGCCACATCGATACGCCGAAGTTCCCCGACGAGGATTATGAGGCCCTGGCTGCCGATGTCCTGGCTTACGTAGAGAAGTGCTACAACATGAAGGCCGAACGCTTGGGCGAGGACCTGATGCGCGAGCTCAACACCCAGGTCATGCTGCGCGTTATCGATACCCGCTGGATGAACTACCTGCAGGAGATGGATTACCTCAAGACCGGCATCGGCCTGCGCGGCTTTGGCCAACGCGACCCGCTGGTCGAGTATAAGACCGAGGCCTACGGCGCGTTCCAGATACTCGTCGACACCATGTACGAGGATTACCTGCGCACGGTTCTGCGCATCGAGATCAAGGCTGCCCCGCGTGCCGTGGAGCACAAGGAGGGGCCCGCGCTCGAGGGCGCGCACTTCTCCGGTCCTGCCGAGGTCGATGGTGACAACGGCGACTCGGTGCTGCGCAAGCAGGCGCAGGTGCAGGCCCGCACGGCTGTCCAGGGTGGTCCGGCTGCCGTCAACAACGGTGGCAAGGTGACCACCTATCGCAAGTCCGAGAGCGACGATCCGTACGTTAACGTGGGCCGCAACGACCCGTGCCCCTGCGGTAGCGGCAAGAAGTTTAAGTACTGCCACGGCAGGAATCGTTAATGGCTGAGGCTTTAGAGGTAACGCCCGCCGAGCTGGACGCGTTCGCGGACCGGCTCGGCGAGGGCGAGTCGTATCTCCACCTGGACGAAAAGCGCACGCGCGTGACCGAGCTCGAGGCCAAAAGTGTTGCCCCTGGCTTTTGGGATGACGCCGACGCCGCCCGTGCCACCATGGAGGAGATCGCGCGTACCAAGGAAGATATCGCTGCCGTGGACACCGCGCGCGGCGAGCTTTCCGATGCCCGCGCCGCGCTGGAGCTTGCCGAGGAGATGGGGGATGACCCCGACGCCGTCGCCCTTCGCGAGGAGGCTACAGCCACGGCTGAGCGCCTGGCCCGGGCCATCGATGAGCTTGAGCTTTCGAGCTGGTTTACCGGTGAGTTCGATCACGGCGATGCCATTGTGACCATCAAGCCCGGACAGGGTGGTCTGGAGGCCCAGGACTGGACCTTCATGCTCTTTAAGATGTACATGAAGTACTGCCAGCGTCGCGGCTGGAAGGTCACCATCAACGACTGTCCCGCAGCCGAGGTCATCGGCATCGACCGCGCGACCTTTACCGTCGAGGGCAAGGACGCATTTGGCATGCTGCGCGCCGAGGCCGGCGTCCACCGCTTGGTTCGCATTAGCCCCACCGACGACAAGAAGCGCCGCCAGACCACGTTTGCCGGCGTCGAGGTCATCCCCGTGCTACCCGATGATATCGACATCGAGATCAGTCCCGATGACATCCGCGTGGACGTGTACCACGCGAGCGGCCCGGGCGGTCAGGGCGTCAACACCACCGACTCCGCCGTGCGCGTGACGCATTTCCCCAGCGGCATTGTGGTCACCTGCCAAAACGAGCGCAGCCAGATCCAGAACAAGGCCGCGTGCATGCAGATCCTCAAGGCTCGCCTGTACGAGATTGAGCTCGAGAAGCGTGCCGAGGCGCTCGATGAGATTCGCGGACCCAAGACCACGATTGGTTTTGGCAACCAGATCCGCAGCTACGTGCTCTACCCGTACCAGATGGTCAAGGACCTACGCACGGGCGTGGAGACCAGCAATGTCGAGGCCGTTCTTGACGATGGCGACCTGGACCCGTTTGTTATTGGCTACCATCGCTGGGCCACCGGCAACGCCGATGCAGAAGGCTCGGAGGTCTAAAACATCGGGCGGCTTCAAACCGATGCTAAGCCCAACGGTTGGACGGGTTTGTATCCAGAATAAACCCTGCGCAGGGGTGGTTTTTGTCCGGCGAATCGGTAGAATCGAATACAAGAAGAAGTTCAAAGCGCATCCGTTTGGGTGCGCTTTTTTGAGGGAGGCAGCATGGCATATCGTCTGGACATCAAGCGCATTCTTTCGATGAACTTCTTTCACGACCTGCCCCAGATCATGTTGGGGTGTGCCTTGGCCGCCATCGCGACCGACCTGTTTTTGATTCCCAATGGTCTTGCCGCCGGTGGCGTTACGGGCCTTGCCACCATTATCCAGGCGGTCGGCGCGGCGCGAGGCGTGTCGCTTCCCGTCGGTATCCAGACCATCGTGATGAACGCCTTGCTGCTGCTGGTCGTTATGCGCGAGGGCGGCATGTTCTACGTGGTGCAGACCGCGACGGGCTTTGTGCTGCTGGGCTTCTTTACCGATCTGTTCGCCCCGTTTGTAGCACCTCTGGCGGATGCGGACCTGATGCTTCCCGCCATGTGGGGCGGCATTATTACGGGCATCGGTTACGGCATGGTGTTGCGTGCCGGCGCCAACACCGGCGGCTCGGACACGATTGGCCAAATCATTTCGCGTAACACCTCGCTGCCGGTGGGCTCGACCGTCATGGCAATCGACGTTGCCGTGTGTGCGCTGTCGGCTCCGGTCTTTTCAATCGAAAACGCACTATATGCAGGCCTTTCGATGGTCATTAGCGGCTATGTGATCGATGCCGTGGTCGATGGCGGCAACAAACGCCGTATGGTACTCATCATCTCGGATAAGTTCCCTGATATCGCTGCCGATATCATGTATGGCCTGGGTCGTGGTTGTACCAAGTTTAAGGCGACTGGCATGTATTCGGGTGCCGAGAAGCCGGTGATTATGGTCATCGTGAGCCGTCGAGAGCTCAATACCCTCAAGACGATCGTGCGCGAGCGCGATCCTCACGCCATTGTGACGGTCGCTGACGTTACGGAAGCCTTCGGCGAGGGATTCAAGGACATTAGCGCGTAGGGTCGACTGCGTTCCATCCAAAAGACGTTCACATTGATAAACCGTTTCATCAGCGGTTCTGCCTGCTAAATTGTTCAAATAATGATAAAAACTCTGGTAAAGCCATCAGTTTCCAGCATAATGAATGACGTACGTGCATTGCGGCTGTGTTGGGATTACCTTCGGTGCCGTGCGCATTTTGTCTAATGAGGATGAAAGGAAGGCACAATGAGCGACGAAGAGCTCAAAAAGGTTGCCAACGAGGTAAGGAAGGGCATCGTCACCGGCGTGCACGCTGCCAAGTCCGGCCATCCGGGCGGTTCGCTCGGCGCTGCCGACATCATGACCTATCTGTACTTTGAGGAAATGAACGTCGACCCGGCCGATCCCCGCAAGGCCGATCGCGACCGTTTTGTGCTCTCCAAGGGCCATTGCGCTCCGGGCCTGTACGCCGTGCTCGCCGAGCGTGGGTTCTTCCCCAAGGAGGATCTCGAGACGCTGCGCCATATCGGCAGCCACCTGCAGGGTCATCCCAACATGAACGACACCCCGGGCGTCGACATGTCCACCGGCTCGCCCGGCCAGGGTATCTCCGCC
>CAJJYO010000169.1 GCA_905197385.1 uncultured Collinsella sp. | reverse complement strand
GAAGTCGGCAGAACGTTTGAAGAGCTGCAAAGTATCATGGAAAAGGTTCAACTTTCCGACAAACTGGGCGTGTGTCTGGATACCTGCCATGTGAGTGATGCCGGCTACGACATCATCCATGATCTGGACGGCGTACTCGACGAGTTCGACCGCGTGGTGGGTATCGATCGCTTGCATGCCGTACACATCAACGATTCGAAGAACCCTTGTGGCGCCCATAAAGATCGTCACGAGTGCATCGGCAAGGGATACCTTGGCAGCGAGGAATTTGGTGGCGGTATGCAGGTTATGCAGAATATTGTATCGAATGGCCGTTTGTGTTCGCTGCCGTTTATTTTGGAGACTCCGAACGAACTTGCAGGTTATGCAGCTGAAATTAGATTATTAAGGTCATTGCAGCAGTAATGACTGTCACAAAGTAGAGTATTCCATTCACGTTATGGGTTTGTTTCAATCAGTTTTCTCATTGCAGATTCGTAATTCCAGGTGCATAATAGCCAACAGTTTTTGCAGGCCTCTGAATCAAACGAGGTCACCGGAAGGAGACTGATTATGAAGCTCAAGAAGCTTGGCGCATTTGCCGCCACGGGTGCCATGGCGCTCGCCCTCGCACTGACGGGCTGCGGCTCGTCCAACGCCACCTCTGGTTCTGATGCCGGTTCCAGCAGCTCTGACGACGCTAAGGTCGAGAAGGTCGACGGCTCCAAGGAGTACGCGCTCGTCAAGGACGGCACGCTGACCGTCGGCACCTCTGCCGAGTACGCGCCGTTTGAGTACAAGGATGACAACGGCGACTACCAGGGCTTTGACCTTGAGCTCATCAAGGCTATCGGTGACAAGCTGGGCCTGGATGTCGAGTACGTCAACAATGACTTTGACACGCTGGTTCCGGGTGTCGCTTCGGGCGCCAAGTACGACGTCTCCATCGCGGCTATCACCGACACGCCCGAGCGTGAGAAGGAAGTCACTTTCTCCGATTCCTACTACATGGACGATCAGGCTATCGTGACCAAGGTCGATAACACCGACATCACGGCCGACAACTACAGCGAGAAGCTCAACAACGCCGACGCTACCATCATCGTTCAGTCTGGCTCGACCGCCGAGTCTTTTGCCCAGGAGAACTTCCCCAAGGCCAAGATCGTCCCCTACAAGGACGCTACCGAGTGCTTCAGCGCCCTGCAGTCCGATAAGGGCGACGCCGTAGTCACCAACCGCTCCGTTGCCAGCCAGCTGACCGCCGAGCAGTTCAACACCTGCCAGACCATTAAGCAGATCAGCACCGGCGAGGAGTACGCCATCGCCATCAACCAGGGCAACACCAAGCTCAAGGACGACATCAACCAGGCCATCAAGGACCTGACCGACGACGGTACCGTTGACGCCCTCATGGCTAAGTACAACATCAAGTAAAATAGCTACTTGATTGCTCGCGGGCCCTTTCCGCTTTGGCGGAGAGGGCCTTTGCGCTTCTCTTGACGGAGAGCATTTCCGTCTCGTTTTGCCGGCAACTTCTACGATAGGAGCCACCTTGTCTCGACTGAACAAAGGGGCCGCGGAGCA
Organism: uncultured Collinsella sp.; assembly: GCA_905197385.1. Taxonomy (GTDB): domain Bacteria; phylum Actinomycetota; class Coriobacteriia; order Coriobacteriales; family Coriobacteriaceae; genus Collinsella. The sequence continues at coordinate 2,599 of CAJJYO010000169.1, read as the reverse complement.
GCGTTTTCCACTGCCCGCCTTGCTCCAAAAGCTAGTCTGCGTCATGGCCGTGGCGCTCGCGCTGGTGTGTGTGGGGGCATATGCGCCCACGACCGCCCAGGCGCTTGAGACCGCAAAGATTACCGCCCGACCCAACACCGGTTCGGGCAGCGCTGTGGTCGGCGGTACCGAGACGCGCATTACCTGGGAGGTCCAGGCCGATGCCGATGAGAAGCTGAGCGGTCTTTCTTTGACGTTTGTCGACGGCACGACGTTTGGTACCGATGACACGCGATTGACGATGCTCTCGGGCGAGGACCTCATGGATCGTACGCCCATGAAACCCACGTGCAAGGCTGATGGCCAGACGCTCAAGATTGACTTTGGCGAGACGGCGCCTGCCGGCGGCTTTTTCCGTGTCGAGGTTTACGGCGTGACCTTCCCCGTCGAGGGCGGCGATGAGGCCTTTAGCGGCACCTACACTTTGGCCGATGGCTCGACCAAGAAGATCTCCAAGATTCCGTCGGTGGAGATCAAGGGCGTGACGGCCTTCGATAACTTCCTGGCCGATCTTAAGGAGCAGCCGTGGGTCGAGGCCTGGAACTCCAATATGTTCCTGCGCCTGTTCTTGAACCCGGTCATTTTGGTCCAGAGCCTGCCGATCGTCTTTAAGGGCTTCCTTATGTCGCTCTCGATCGTGCTTGTGGCGTTTCCGCTGGCAATTCCCTTCGGTTTCGCCCTATCGCTCATGCGCATTTCCAAGTCGCGCATCCTGCGCTGCCTTGCCGGTATCTACGTGAATATCATTCGCGGTACGCCGGCGTTCCTGCAGATTTATATCGCGTTCTTCGGTCTGCCGTTGGCCGGCGTCAAGGTTGATGACTACGTGCTCGGCGTCATCGTCATGGCCATGAATTCGTCTGCCTATCTGTGTGAGATCTTCCGTGCCGGTATTCAATCGATCCCCAAGGGCCAAAACGAGGCTGCTCGCTCTCTGGGCATGAATGCCTTCCAGACGCTGCTCTACGTTATGATTCCGCAGACGTTCCGCAATGTTTTGCCTACGCTGACCAGCGAGTTTATCTTGCTTTACAAGGATACGTCGCTGCTTGCGGCCGTGGGCGTGGTCGAGATCGTCATGAACGCCCGTACCATCGTGGCCACGACGGGCTCCATTACACCGTACGTGGTTGCCGCCCTGTTCTATCTGGTCATCACCCTGCCGCTCGCTCGCTTGGTGAGCGGTCTTGAGGCGAGGCTTTTGGGCACGGCCGAGACCAAGAAGAAGCGTCCCGCCAAGAGCGCCGGACAGGTTGTCGCGACGCCTGCCGATCACATCGCCGGTCTGTAAGGAGGTCCTATCATGAGCGAAACTAATAACTCGAACGAAGTCGTCGTCAGCATCAAGAACCTCCAGAAGGCCTTTGGCGACAACGTGGTCCTGCGCGATATCGATCTGGATGTGCACAAGGGTGAGGTCGTTGTGGTCTTGGGCCCCTCGGGCTCGGGCAAGTCGACGATGCTTCGCTGCATCAATCGTCTGGAGCATCCCACGAGCGGCTCGATTATCGTCGAGGGTGTGGACGTGTGCGCCAAGGGCGTCGACCTTAACAAGGTGCGCACGCATCTGGGTATGGTGTTCCAGCAGTTCAATTTGTTCCCGCACCTCTCAGTCAAAAAGAACGTCATGCTCGCGCAGCAGAAGGTGCTCAAGCGCAGCAAGGAAGAGGCCGAGAAGATTGCCATCGAGGAGCTGACCAAGGTCGGCCTTGCCGAGCGTATCGATTTTATGCCGAGCCAGCTTTCGGGCGGCCAGCAGCAGCGCGTTGCCATCGCCCGCGCCCTGTCGATGAACCCGCACGTCATGCTCTTTGACGAGGCCACCTCGGCGCTCGACCCTGAGCTCGTGCGCGACGTCCTGGGCGTCATGCGCGACCTGGCGCACGACGGTATGACCATGATCGTCGTGACGCACGAGATGGGCTTTGCCCGCGATGTCGCCGACCGCGTCGTCTTTATGGACGGCGGCGTTATCGTGGAGGATGGCACGCCGAGCGAGGTCTTCGACCATCCTAAGAGCGAGCGCACCAAGGCGTTTTTGGGCAATATCTCATAGCTGCTTTATATGACTGACATAGCAGAAAACGGGAGCTGGATGTGATCCGGCTCCCGTTTTTGTTGGGACACGAATGTGTTTTGGCGCAGAGCGCGTTACGGGCGGAGCTCATTGCCGCTAGGCGAGCTCGGCTCCAAGGGCACGGCCGCCTCGCCCTCATCGTCGGGGGCGTCGTAACAGATGACGGAGTCGACCACGTTGACGCCTGCCTCATCGGCGTCCGCCTTCCAATTGTCCATCCATTCGCCTTCGGCCCACGAATAAGAGCCAAAGAGGACGACCTTCTTGTCGCCGAGGGTCTCCTTGACTTCGTCCCACATCGGTTGGAACTCATCGTATTCAAGCTCCTCGGAGCCCATGGCGGGGCAGCCAAAGGCGATGGCGTCATAATCGGACAGAGCGGAGGCATCCACCTGATCGGGGGTCAGCAGCGTGGCCTCGGCGCCCGCGGCCTTCATGCCCTCGAGAACGGCGTTGGCCATGGCCTCGGTGTTGCCCGTTCCG
>CAJJYO010000168.1 GCA_905197385.1 uncultured Collinsella sp. | reverse complement strand
GCTCCGAAGGAGCAGGACAAGGCGCCACACATGGTCGAGGACGTTCTGAAAACTAAGCCCGGCCCCCGCCGGACAGGTCACGCTACTCGCAGAGCAGCTTAGCGATCTGGACGGCGTTGGTTGCCGCGCCCTTACGGATTTGGTCACCGCAGCACCAGAAGGTAATGCCACGCGCGGCCTCCGGGTTCGAGATGTCGCGGCGTACGCGACCGACCCAAATCAGGTCCTGGTCGGAGGTGTCCATCGGCATGGGGAAGCGGTCGTGCGCATCCTCGGCGCCCATGTCGTCAACCAGCTTGACGCCCGGCGCGGCAGCCAGCGCAGCACGGGCCTCGTCAACCGTAATGTCGCGCTCAAACTCAAGCGTAATGCTCTCGGAGTGCGAACGCAGCACGGGCACGCGCACGCAGGTGCAGTTCACGCGCAGCTCGGGCAGGTGCATGATCTTGCGGCCCTCGTTTTGCAACTTCATCTCCTCGGAGGTAAAGCCCTCTTCCTTGACGCCGCCAATCTGCGGAATCAGGTTGCTCGCGAGCTGGGCGGCAAATGCACGCGGCTCGGGAATCTCCTCGCCACGGCCTAGGGCGGCCAGTTGAGCCTCGAGCTCGGCCATACCGGGAGCGCCAGCACCCGAAGCCGCCTGATACGTCGAGACGATCATGCGCTTCACGCCGGCGAGCTGATGCAGCGGCCACGTGGGAACCAGGCCGATGATGGTCGCGCAGTTGGGATTGGCGATAAGGCCGTGATGCCACTTGATGTCGTCGGCATTGATCTCGGGCACGACCAGCGGCACCTCAGGATCCATGCGGAAGGCGTGGCTGTTGTCGACCACGACGGCGCCGCGCTTGACGGCCTCGGGCAGTAGCTCCTTCGCGATGTCGTCGCCGGCGGCTCCAAGCACAATGTCACAGCCCTCAAAGGCCTCGGGACAAGCCTCTTCGATCACGATCTGCTCGCCGCGGAACTCGACGGTCTTGCCCGCAGAACGCGCGCTCGCCAGCAGCTTGAGCTTGCCAACCGGGAACTCCTGCTCGTTTAGGCACTCGAGCATCTGGGTGCCCACGGCTCCCGTCGCGCCCAAAATAGCAACCGTGTACTGTTTCATGCTTCCCCCTTTAAAGGTTATGGCTTTTGCCCGCACGCCGAGCAGGCCGATTATTGTTGCCAGTGTATACAAGAACGAGGCGGGCACGAAACCCGCCCCGTCGAAACGAAACCGAAACGAAACGCCCCGCCGTAGATTTTTGAGACATGACCCAAAAATCTACCGAGCAGTCGCTACTTTTTGAGCGCAGCCAGGGTGGGATCGACCGGCGTGGGAGCCTCCAAGTCGGAGACCTTCACAATGCCGTTCTCGTCGGAGAAGGCACGGTAAATGGTCTGAATCGCCAGGTCGAAGTCTTTCTCCTCAACACCGATAATGATGTTGATCTCGTCGCAGCTCTGCGAAATCATGCGCACGCTCACGCCGGCCTGGCCAAGCATGCCAAACAGGTGGCCCGAGATACCCGCGCGGCCGCGCAGGTTACGACCGACGGTAGCGATGAGCGCCAAGCCCTCGACAACCTCGATCTCGAGCGGCTCGACCTCCTGCTGAATGTCGCTCACAAGCGAGTACAGCGAATCGTGAACGTCCTGCTCCTGCACCACAGCGCCAAAACGGTCGACACCGGTGGGCATGTGCTCGACGGAAACGTCATAGCGTTCGAACACCGAAAGCGCGCGGCGCATAAAGCCAACACGGGGCTTGGTGCGGTCGCGGGCAACGTTGATGGCGACAAAGCCGCGCTTGCCGGTCACGCCGGTAATGATGGGCTCCGTCTCGCCCTCATCAGCCGTCTCGCTAATGATGGTGCCGGGGTCCTGCGGCGCATTGGTGTTCTTGATGACCAGCGGAATGCCTGCCTCGCGCACGGGGAAAACGGCCTCCTCGTGCAGGACGCTTGCGCCCATGTACGAAAGCTCGCGCAGCTCCTCGTAGGTAACGCGTGCAATGGGCTGAGCCTCGGGAACAATACGCGGATCGGCAGAATAGAAGCCCGAAACGTCGGTCCAGTTTTCGTACAGATCGGCGCCAAGGCACTTGGCCAGAATCGAGCCCGAGATATCGCCACCGCCTCGATCGAGCAGCTTGATCTGGCCCTCACGCGTCGCGCCGTAGAAACCGGGCATAACAAAGCCGCCCTGCTGGCCGTACTCCTGCACCAACTCGGAGGTGCGGTTCATGCTGAGCGTACCATCGTGATGGAACGCCACAACCGTCGCGGCGTCCAGGAACGGCAGGCCCAGGTACTCGGACATCAGGCGAGCGGTGAAGTACTCGCCGCGGCTCACGAGCTCCTCGGTAGAGTAGCCGCCCGAGCGGGCGCGCTCGGCAAAGGCCGCGAACTCCTCGCGTATGGGATAGGTGAGCTCCAGCTCGTCAGCGATATCAAAATAGCGCTGACCGATGTCCTCGAGCAGCTCCTCGCACGACACGTGATACTTAACGTGCGCGTTAACCAGGTAGAGCAGGTCGGTCACCTTGGTGTCGCCCTTAAAGCGGCGACCGCAGGCGGAAACCACCACAAAACGGCGGGCATCGACGATGGCCTTGATCTTCTTGAAATGTTCGGCGTCGGCGACCGACGAGCCGCCAAACTTGGCAATTTTTATCATGGCGTGGAGGTTACCTTTCTAAAAGCCTCTGCAAACCTGTTTTGCGCGCTCTGATACCATGGTTTCACCGATTGGGACCAAGGTATCCGAGGAGCACTGTTATATGGGAACTTATCATAGTACACGAGGACGCACTTTATCATGCTCAAGTAAGGTGGCAATCCGTACCGGCATCGCTCCCGACGGGGGTTTGTTTGTCTCGGACGAGCTTGGCACCCAGCAGGTCGATATCAGCTCGCTTGCTGATAAATCGTACTTTGAAATCGCTCAAAATGTGTTGGGAATGTTACTGAACGATTACACGGACGAAGAAATTTCGGCGTGTGTCGACGAGGCATACCGCGGCACGTTCGCGAGTGAAGAGGTCACGCCTCTCGTCAAGCTCGACGCAGCACCGGGCACCGACGCCCCTCAGACCTATGTGATGGAGCTCTTTGGCGGCCCCACGAGCGCCTTCAAGGACGTCGCCCTGCAGATGCTCCCCCGCCTCATGGCCCGCACCTCCGCCCAGGACGGCGGCGCCGAGCGCATCATGATCGTCACCGCCACGTCGGGCGACACGGGCAAGGCAGCACTCGCCGGCTTTGCCGACGCCCCGGGCACGGGCATCACCGTCTTTTATCCCGAGGGCAAAGTCAGCCGCGTACAGAATCTGCAGATGTCCACTCAGGAGGGCGATAACGTCGCCGTCTGCGGCATCCGCGGCAACTTTGACGACGCCCAGAGCGCCGTCAAGCGCATCTTTGCCGATAAGGAGCTTGCCGAGCGTCTGGAGGCCGCAGGCACGGTGCTTTCGAGCGCCAACTCCATCAACGTCGGCCGTCTGGTACCGCAGGTCGTCTACTACTTTGCCGCCTATGCGCAGCTGTTGCGCGCCGGCGCCATCGAGGCCGGCGACGCCGTGGAGTTCTGCGTACCGACCGGCAACTTTGGCGATATCCTGGCCGGCTACTACGCCAAGCGCATGGGTCTGCCCGTCGCCAAACTCGTCGTGGCCAGCGACAAGAACAACGTGCTCGCTGACTTCCTGACCACCGGCGTCTACGACCGCAACCGTCCGTTCTTCACGACCATTTCGCCGTCGATGGACATCCTTATTAGCTCTAATCTGGAGCGCATGCTCTACTTCCTGTCCGACGGCGACTGCGAGCTCGTTGCCGGCCTTATGGAGCAGCTTGCCCAGACCGGTCGCTACGAGGTGCCTGCCGAGCTGCTGGCCAAGATCCAGAGCGTATTTGGCTGCGGCTGGGCCAGCGAGGACGAGGTTCGCGCCGCCATCAAGAGCTGCTGGGATGTCAACGGCTACGTGATCGACCCGCACACCGCTTGCGGCTATCACGTCTTTGAGCAGGTCGCCCCCACCGAGGGCGCCAAGGCCCGCGTGCTGCTTTCGACCGCCAGCCCCTACAAGTTCCCGCGCGCCTGCTGCGATGCCCTGGGCCTCGACGTTCCCGAGGACGACTTTGAGGCCATGCGCGTGCTCGAGCAGGCAACCAACACGG
>CAJJYO010000167.1 GCA_905197385.1 uncultured Collinsella sp. | reverse complement strand
TGCGGGAACGGCCTATCCGCTCAATGTGTTCGGCTGAGATCGGAAATCAACCGGCGGTTTTGACGTTTGCGCAGATAAAACCTACCAAAATAAACCTGTCCCTTTTTGGCAGGTTTTAGCTCAGCAGCATGCGGTCGTTGGCGAGCTCGCCTCCCGAGACCTCCTCGAACTTCTGCAGCAGGTCGGCTACGGTGAGCGACTTCTTCTCATCGCCCGCCACGTCGTAGATCACGTGGCCTTCGTGCATCATGATCAGACGGTTGCCCAGACGGATGGCGTCGTTCATGTTGTGCGTGACCATGAGCGTGGTCAGGTGGTTCTCGTCGACGATCTCCTCGGTCAGGTTAAGCACCTTAGAGGCCGTCTTGGGGTCGAGGGCCGCGGTGTGCTCGTCGAGCAGCAGCAGGCGCGGCCTGGTGAGCGTGGCCATCAGCAGGGTGAGTGCCTGGCGCTGGCCACCCGAGAGCAGGCCGACCTTGGCGTTGAGACGCGTGTCCAGACCAAGGTCCAGGCGCTTGAGCAGCTCAACGTACTCATCTTTCTCGGCCTTGGTGACGCCCCACGAAAGGCCGCGACGCTGGCCGCGACGCTTGGCGAGGGCCAAGTTCTCGGCAATCTGCATGTCGGCAGCGGTGCCGCGCATGGGGTCCTGAAACACGCGGCCCAGGTACTTGGCGCGCTGCGACTCGCTCAGGCGCGAGATGTCGGTGCCGTCGAGCTCGATAACGCCCGAATCGAGCGGGTACACGCCGGCGATCATGTTGAGCAGCGTGGACTTGCCGGCGCCGTTGCCGCCGATCACGGTTACAAAGTCGCCGTCATTCAGGGTGAGGTCGACGCCGGTGAGCGCGCGCTTCTCGGTGACGGTGCCCTTGTTAAAGGTCTTCTTGACATGCGAGAGCTTAAGCATCTGCCTCATCTCCCTTCGTGTAGGAGCTGCGGAGCTTATAGCGCTCCCAAACCACGGGCACGCACAGGGCCACAGCGACAATTACGGCGGAGAGCAGCTTCATGTCGTTGGCGTCCATGCCCAACTGCAGCACGATGGCGCGGATAAGGAAGTACACCACGGAGCCAAAGACGGCGGAGGCAAGACGGACGCTAAACTGCGTGAGGCCGCCGGGCAGCAGACGGCCGAGCACCTCGCCGATAACAATGGCGGCAAGACCGATAACGATGGCACCGGTGCCCATACCAATGTCGGCATACTTTTGGCTCTGGCAGATGAGCGCGCCCGAAAGGCCGATGAGGGCGTTGGAGAGCACGAGGGCGATCATCTTGGTGGAGTTGGTGTTGACGCCCAGAGCGCGGATCATGTACTCGTTGTTGCCGGTGGCTCGCAGCGCCGAGCCGATCTCGGTGCCAAAGAACCAATACAGGATGGCAACGATAGCCACGGCGAGCAGGATGCCCAAGATGATGGCAACGGTGGACTGCGGCAGACCGGTCATATTGCTGACGGCGGAGAACACGGTGCCCTTGGCAAGAATGGGCGTATTGGACTTGCCCATGATGCGCAGGTTGATGGACCACAGGCTGATCTGGGTGAGGATTCCGGCGAGGATCGCAGGAATCTCAAAGACGGTGGTCAAAATGCCCGTGACGGCGCCCGCGATGGCGCCGGCGCACATACCGGCCAGCACGGCGAACAGCGGGTCGACGTTGTTATTGACGATGAGCACAGCGCAGACGCAGCCGCCGAGGGCAAAGCTGCCGTCGCAGGTCATATCGGGAATGTCGAGCAGGCGGAACGTGATAAACACGCCAAGCACCATAATGCCCCAGAGGACGCCCTGCGAAACGGCGCCCTGCAATGCAATGAGCATGCTTCATACCTCCTAGGATAGGGTGGACACGTGATTCACCATAATAGCGGTAACAATGCATAGAAGAGTTACGGACAGACGTTTTGTTTTACCTGAAACAAGCAGGGCGGACGCCGGTCTACAGCGCCCGCCCCTGTGGCTCAGATATTGAATAACGCGGCTAAAGCGCGAGCACGGGCTCTAGACGCATGCCGCGTATGGCATTACGCGTCCAGGGCGGAAAGGTCGATGCCCAGGGCCTCGGCCATTTCGTCGTTCTTGACGACGACCAGGTCCTTGCTCGAGAGGTGCTTGATCGGCATATCCTCGGGCTTGGCCTCGCCCTTCAGGATCTTAACGGCCATCTCGCCCGCGGCGTAGCCCAGGTCCTCATAGTTGATGGAGAGGGTGAACAGGCCGCCGGCCATGCACATACCCTCCTCGCCAGTCACGAAGGGAAGCTTGTTTTCCTTGCAGATCTGGCCGACCTGCGAGGCACCCGCGGCGATGGTGTTGTCGGTGGGGGAGTACAGCGCGTCGACCTTGCCCACGGCAGACTCGACGACGGACTGAATCTCGTTGGAGCTCGAGACGGTGAAGTCAGTGTACTCGAGGCCCAGCTTGTCGAGCTCCTTCTTGGCGGCCTTGATCTGGACGTCGGAGTTGGACTCGGCGGTGCAGTAGAGCAGGCCGACCTTTTTAACGTCGGGCAGGACCTTCTGCATCATCTCGAGCTGCTCGGCGACCGGGGTGAGGTCGGAAGCGCCCGTGACGTTGGTGCCGGGCTTGTCGTTGTCCTGGACCAGGCCGGAGGCGGCGTAGTCGGTGATGGCGCAGCCCACGATGGGGATATCGGCCGTGGCGCCGGCGGCAGCCTGCGCGGCGGGCGTGGCGATGGCATAAATCAGGTTGACGTTGTCGCCCACAAACTTGTCGGCAATGGACTTACACGTGGACTGGTCGTTCTGGGCGTTCTTCTGGTCGATCTTGACCTTAAGGCCGCTCTCCTTGATGGCCTTGACAAAGCCGTCGTTGGCGGCATCGAGTGCGGAATGCTCGGTGAGTTGCAGAACGCCGATGGTGTAGTCGGAACCGGCGGCAGCAGAGCCGGAACCAGAGTTGCCGCCGCATCCGGCGAGCGGGGCGAGCGCGAGCAGGCCGGCGGAGACCAGAAGGCTCCTGCGACTGATGGTGATGTCCTTCATATCATTACCCCCAGTATAAAAATGGCTGGAAACACTGCACTGGGACAAAGTGCAAGTGGAACTATAGTAGCGCTGATGTCCATTTTTACAACAGCCTGGCGGGTTTTTTAATACAGAATCGGATGGGCGGTACGGGTAGTCGAATGGGCGGCGGAGGGTCTTATGCGGCGGAGGAGGCGTCGTCCTCCTCGTCGAGGGCGGCGAAGAGCTTCTTGCCGTCGAGGAGACGTGTGGTGACGTTTCTCATGCGGCCAATCTCTACGGTGCGCAGCGTGTCATCGGCACCTCGGGCGTCATAGACCGTTCCCAGCAAATACGAGATGCCATCGCGCTGCCTGATGGCAAAGGGGCGGAGTGTCATCCGTGCTACTTCGGTTTCGCCACGTGCCGTGACGCTCGAAATATCAAAACTCACCGTGGTTCCATGGTCGATGGCCTGCTCGACGAGCTCGCACGTGTCGATGCGCTTGATGGGCGTGCGTGTTGCCTTGGTAGCCTTGCTGCCTGCGCTCGGAACGGGTTCGGGTGTATCGAGGTAGCCGCGAACGTCGGCACTCGCCATGGCAACTAAGTGCTGCGCCATGCTCTTGCGGATAGCGATAGGCGTGGAGCGGTTGCGCATGACCATACCGTGGAGCCGGATGATCTCTTCATCGGTGAGCGGGCGGGTAAGAAGCTTGTAGCCCACGCCGCGTTTGTACTCAATTTCGTATCCGGCATGGCGAAGCGCGGAGATGGCGGTGTAGATGCTGCGCCGCGCCGCCGAGATGGGCATGCGGGCGGGGTCGTCGGGATGGGAGAGGCGCCGGATCAACTCATCGGAAAGCATGGCCTTGTCCTCGCCGGTGTTTTCGCTTAATAGTTGCAGGATGCGAACGGCGCGATAGGCTGCCATCGAGGCGGCGCCTCTAGTCGTGGTGTCGTAGGTTTCAACAGCGGCTTCGGTCATGGTGCCCACGTCCTTTCCGTTTTGGGTGACGACGGTATGGAGCCTAGGACGTGGGGCTTTCCCAGGGGCGCAGGGCGCTCTGGGCGGTCGGTAGTCGTCGGCAAACGGCGGGTCGAGTTTTCAACAGCCCTGCTCAACTGACCAAAAACTTGCCAAAAGCTTGACGGATGCTGTTGAAAAAAAGCGCCTCTCGACCGATGTCGAGAGGCGCTT
>CAJJYO010000166.1 GCA_905197385.1 uncultured Collinsella sp. | reverse complement strand
GCGCACTTCGTGCGGCGGAGGTTCTTTCGTCCTGCGGAGTGCGCCGGAAAGGAAGGCCGCGCTTTTGTTTTGGTTCGCGCCATGTGGGGGTGGCGGCGACGTGCATTTTTGCGAGTATTCTGCAATCGAAGGCCCCTGCATACCGACCTCGGGCAAAAAATCGGGATTTCTCGATGTTTTCTACGGATGATGGGCGGGGTTATGGGCTGACAGCGTTTGATTTGCAGGGACATTCGCGGTCTTTGGCATTTATCGTGGCGCCCGAAGCTCTTGGTTATGTTGAATACTCCTAAAAATGCACGGCGCTTAGAGGGGGACCTTCGCGAAAAAGGAAACCGCCCCGTCGAAGTATGCATTCGACGGGGCGGTTTATACATTTGGCCGATTAAGGATACGCTGTCAAACTACTAGAACTTGACGGTCGGGGCCTGGCGGGCTGCTTCGGCGGCCTCGAAGCCCTGGCGCTCCTTAAACTGGAAGATGCCGGCAAAGATGACAGCCGGGAACGTCTGAATGGCGTTGTTGTAGCTGAGCACGCAGTCGTTGTAGCTCTGGCGTGCATAGCTAATCTTGTTCTCGGTATCCTCGAGCGATGCCTGCAGCTGCGTAAAGTTGGTGTTTGCCTTAAGATCGGGATAGGCCTCGGCCACGGCAAAGAGCTGGCGCAGTGCGCCGGTCAGCACGTTGTCGGCTTCCATCTTGGCCTCGGGCGTGGTGGCCTTGACGGCGGTGTTACGCGCGCTGATCACGGCGGAGAGCGTCTCCTGCTCGTGCTTGGCGTAGCCCTTGACGGTCTCGACCAGGTTGGGGATCAGGTCGTTACGGCGCTGCAGCTGCGTATCGATGTTCTGCCAGGCGTTATCGATGCGGTTACGCTTGGTGACCATGTTGTTGTAGATGCCGGCGATGGCGCAGACAATCACAATGACAACAACGATGCCGATGATGACGGGAAGCATGATGTCTCCGTTTCGAATGGCCGCGGCGGCATGCGCCAGCTGCCGTTGGTATAACGCTACTAGTATACCCGCAACGTTTTGTCGTGCCGAACTTTCCGGTAAGCGTTGTGTTTTCGTCGGGGTCGGCACCGGGGCAAAGCGCGCGAGGTACAGGTGTAAGATATGCGACAGATTGACGAGTGTTGTCTTTGCCCTGAGGATGGCGATACCAGTGGACCTTCGCATCAAGAAAACCTACCGCGCCCTGTTCGATGCCTTTACCGAGCTTCTCGAGGAGCATCGTTTTGAGGACCTGACGGTTGCCATGCTGTGCGACCGCGCCATGATTCGCCGCACGACGTTCTACAAGCACTTTCGCGACAAGAACGATTACTTTGCCTTTTATATCGATGAGCTCATGTCGGGCTTGCCGCAAAAACAGCCCGATGAGGCCGGCGCGGTATCTGCCGAGGACGTGCGCGCGCTTCGGCACGCGATTTTGGACGATGCCATGGATTTGATTCTGGCGCACGAGCGGCTCATGGATAACATTTTGGCAAGCAGCATGTCGGGCATGTTGACCAACGTTATTTGCGACCGCATTGCCCGCTCCATCCGCGAGCGTGTGATGAACGTGCTTGCCGAGGATGCCCTGGCCCCCGTGTCACTTGAGACGACGTCTGAGTTTGTCGCCGGCGGTATTATTCGACTTTTCACGATATGGTGGGAATCGGGCCACGATCTTGAGCGTCGACCCGAGATAGCCGACGTGGTCGATGCACTGTTTGAGCGGACCATGACACCGGTGAATCACTAAAGTGGCGGAGAGAGGGGGATTCGAACCCCCGGAACGCTCTCGCGCTCAACGGTTTTCAAGACCGCCGCATTCAACCGCTCTGCCATCTCTCCGTGAGTCGTAATGATAGCATCGTTTTGAATTTGCAACAGGGAAGGCGAACGATGACGATCACCGAAATCGACGAGAAGTTCATGCGCGAGGCGCTGGCGGAGGCGCGAGTCGCCGCGGCGGTGGGCGAGGTGCCCATCGGAGCCGTAGTGGTGCGCGACGGTGAGGTCGTCGCGAGGGCGCACAATCGGCGCGAACTCGACCAGGACCCTTCGGCTCATGCCGAGTTCGCGGCCCTGTGCGCTGCCGCTCGGTCGCTCGGTCGCTGGCGCCTTTCCGATTGCACGGTCTACGTGACGCTCGAACCCTGCTGCATGTGCGCGGGTCTTATGGTTAACGCGCGCGTGGGGCGCTGCGTGTATGGCGCGAGCGACGCCAAGGCGGGCGCGTTGGGATCCCTATACGATTTGAATGCCGATTCGCGCCTGAATCATCGGTTTAACGTGACGGCTGGGGTCCTGGCGGATGAATGCCGCGAGCTGCTGAGTAGCTATTTTGGCGGTCTGCGCGGAGCGGGTGGCAGCGGCTGTGGCTGCGGTCCGAACCTTGAGGCGCATGCCGCCCACGCCGCGGCGCTTGCAGGTGCCGGTGAGGATGCTGGCATGGCGGTTGACTTTGGCCCTGCGTGCCGCCGGCCCCGCCGTGTGCTGCTGGCGATCGACTCCTTTAAGGGCAGCGTGTCGAGTGCACGGGCGGAGGCGGCGGTTGCCGAGGGCATGCGCCGTGTGTGGCCCGATGCCGAGGTGCGCGCGTTGCCGCTGGCGGATGGCGGCGAGGGAACGCTCGATACCGTTGCCGCCTGCGGTGGCGAGCTTGTGGCCTGCGAGGTTGCAGGCCCCTTTGGCGAGCGTGTGCCTGCCCGGATGTTAGTGGACGGCGAGCACGAGTCGGTTGTTATTGAGATGGCCGAAGCAGCAGGCATCGGGTACTCACCTTGCACGGAATCGGCGGCGCTGGCTGCTACAACCTATGGCGTGGGCGAGCTGATGCTCCGTGCAGCTCGTGTCGGGGTAAAGACTATCTATATTGGCTTGGGCGGCAGTGCCACCAACGACGGTGGCGCCGGCATGCTGCAGGCGCTGGGCGCGCGTGTAGTCGATGATCAGGGCTGCGATGTCGCCCCCGGTCTTGCGGGCCTTGAACACGTGGCGAGCGTTGATTTGGAGCCGGCGCTGCAGGCTTTGGATGGCGCTCGCATCGTTGTGCTTTCCGATGTCGAGAATCCGCTCGTGGGGCGTCGAGGCGCACTGGCGGTGTTTGGCGGGCAGAAGGGCCTGCCGGCGGATGATGTCGAGGCGCTGCGCAGATACGATGGCTGGATGGTCGGCTACGGTCGCCTGCTCGATGCGGCAATTTTCGAGGCGCGAGCCCAGGGGTTGTTGCGCACACCCGAGGGCGCACGGACATTTGGCTCGGTGCTCGGCGTGCCCGGCGCGGGCGCTGCCGGTGGCTTGGGCGCCGCGTTGCTGGCGCTCGGTGCGGAGCTGCGCTCGGGTGTAGAGACGGTGCTCGATCTCGTGGGGTTTGACGAGCGCGTGCGCGATGTCGACCTGGTCATAACAGGCGAGGGCAATATGGACGAGCAGTCCGCCGCCGGTAAGGCGCCGGTGGGTGTGGCTCGCCGCGCCAGGCGATATGGCAAGCCGGTGGTCGCCGTCGTGGGCGGCCGTGCTGACAACCTGAACGCGGTATATGAGCAAGGTATCGACTTGGTACTGCCGATCTGCCGCAAGCCCATGCCTCTCGACCAGGCGCTCAATCCTCAAGAAGCCACAACCAACCTCATCTTCGCCGGTGAGTCAGCCGCCCAAGCCTACGACCTCGCTCGCCTCTAAAACCCATCCCCTCGATAAGTTGCGGTGAAATACGGAGTGTTATTGCCTTTAAGGTGCCAATTCAGTCCGTATTCCACCGCAACTTCGAGAATGTCCATTCGAGGTTGGCTGCCTTGTGCCTTGGGTCGGACCGCCTGCCACGAAACGTGGCCATCTACTACGTTAAACCGGCCACCCTCGACCATTCCGGAATTTGCAAAAACAAAACCGCAGGTAGAAAGCTTGCCGATTTTCGAAAAAGCACGCTATGGTTGACCTCTGTGACCAAAACGTAGTAGATAGGCCCTTTTCGTGGCACGGCACCAGATCAGTCTATTTAGGATGGGGCTTACTTGACTACTTTCGCCACCCTGATGCCCCTCCAGTCAAAAAGTGGTCAAAAAAGCCCCGTCCCAAATTAGCTACCTTGCTCTGGTGGGCGGGAGCAGGTATGATATACCGAGCGCCTAGCGCGTTCGATGGGTTCGGATGACGACATGTTCCGAATCTGGTCAGGTCCGGAAGGAAGCA
>CAJJYO010000165.1 GCA_905197385.1 uncultured Collinsella sp. | reverse complement strand
CCCTGCCGCTAGCGCAGATCCGTGAGTTTGTGACCACGCGCGATGTAGACCTCATGCAGCGGCAGCTGGCTCAGCAGCAGGAGCTCATCGAGCGCAAGCGCCGCGAGTTGGAGCGCGTGTCGCGCAAGATCGATAACCGGCTTGCTCTACTGCATGATGCCTTGAACACCGAGCTCGATACCATTTGCACAATCGATGCGCCCGAGCTTCGCTGCGCCGTGTTGCGCGAACGCGTCAACCCTACCGACGCCTATGCGTTGGAGTGGCAAATTCGTCAACTGCAGAAGGGCCAGCATGAGACCTTTGTCTTCCTGGGCAACTTGGGCATTGGGATTAGCGCCGAGCGCCTTGACGCCGGTGACTTTGACGGCTACGACGAGGTCTTCCTGCTGCTCGATGACACCGATGAGTACTTGGGCGACGTCGAGGTACGCCCCGCCGCACGCTGTTTGACCATTAGCTTCCGCGGCACGCACGGGCAGGCGGGCTCGCGCTATGAGCAGCTACTCGGCTATATGCACGAACACAACCTGGCACCCGCCGGGCCCTCGCGCGAGATCGCCCTCATCGACGACATCATCAGCGACGACCCCACAACCTACGTGACACAGATCACGGTGCCCGTTACTGTGCTCGATTAAGAACCTCCCGGACAGGCATGCAGTGCAGCTCAACTAACGAGCGTCAGCTACAGGAGAACCGCCATGTCGAGGACAATCCCCGATATGGCGGTTTTACTCCTCCGGAATCGGAAACGCACGGATGAACTCTGCAGGCGAGAAGGTCTTGATGGTCGAGCGCACAAAAGCGGCGCGGTCACGCGTGATGATAAAGTCCACGCCGGCACGCTCGGCCATCGCACGGATACAGCCGTCCTCAAAGTCCGGCTCATCGGAATAGGCGGAGGGAAAACAAGCTTCTTGGTCGAGAGGCTCTACCGAGTAGCTCTTAAGACAGTCGCGCACTACCTCGCGGGCGCGCGCCTCGCCTGCCTGTTTAGTGAGAATGTAGTACGCGTCCTTGAGAGAGCAGGCCGAAACAACACCCTCGATAAGTCCCACGTCAACGAGCCCCTTGGTCGTTTGCGCCGCCCCATGCTCCGGCCGGCCCGGCAGCACGCAATCGAGCAGAAAATTGGTATCGAGAAATGCCCTCATAGGTAGCGCTCCCTCGCGACGCGCTTTTCATCTTCAACCGTCATCGTATCGAGCGGCGTTCCCTTTGGCATGTTAGCCACGATATCGAGATACTCCTGGTAGTCCTCATTCTCCGCGAGCATCTCACGGATCTCCTTCCAGGTGATCTTGGGATGCCACATCGTACCCACGTCGCGCTTGGGCTTGCCCGTGCCGCACGTCGGTTTTGCGCCCCCACGCTCCTGGGCAGCGTCATATTCCACCGTAACTGGACCTTCATAGTCGAGCGGCACGATCTTGAACAACGGCTTGCTCCGCTTGAAGACCACAACCTCCTCGCCCTCATTGGCAACCTTTTCGGCCACCTGCGTAAGGTTTTGGCGCAGTTCCGAAAACGCGACGGTAACCATAACTGCTCCTCTCAACATATATCTTCACTGCTAAGTATACACGTTAATATTAATGTTAAAGTGTATAAAACTCATCACAATGGGGCAGCCCCGTTGTGAGACCTCACTGCGGGGCCCCTTTGCTTTGAATGAATCTTCTATCGCTCCGGAACGACACCGCTCCGCAGGGTCACCCTCAGCAACCTACATGACGCAGATCATGCTGCCCGCCACCACGCCCAAATAAAAACCTCCCGGAAAGTATCAACCTTTCCGGGAGGTTTTCTAATTTGGTTATCGATGTACTAAGCCTGGGGCACCTCACCAGTCGCCAAGATCTGCTCGAGTGCATCCTCGTCCAGTACGGGTACGCCCAGCTGCTCAGCCTTGGTGAGCTTGGAGCCCGCTTTGGGGCCGGCGACCAGATAGCTCGTCTTCTTTGACACACTGCCCGAAACCTTGGCGCCGAGCACTTTGAGCGCCGCGCCCGCCTCGTCGCGGGTGCGGTTGACGAGCGTGCCGGTGAGCACGAAGGTCAGGCCCGCGAGTGGCTGTGCGTCAGCGAGCTCGCCCGCCACGCCAGCGTCGGCTGCGGCTTGCGCGTGCGCGGCGCCCAAGTCGACCTCGAGCGAAAGGCCCGCTTGGCGCAGCCGCTCCAGCACGGCGAGGTTCTCGGGCACGGCCAGGAACTGCTTGACGCTCGCCGCAATCTTGGGACCGATGCCCTCACACTCGGCAATGTCCTCTTCGCTCGCCAAGATGAGCTTGTCGATCGACAGGAATCGCTCGGCGATGACCTCGCCCACACTCTTGCCCACGTGGCGGATGCCCAGGGCAAACAGCACGCGACCGAGCGGCTGGCTCTTGGACTTGTTGAGCTCGGCGATAATTTTCTCGGCCGTCTTGAGGCCTACCGGAATGGGATCGCCCTTCTTGACGCCCTTTTTGCTGTTGGAGCTGGCGTACACGCGGCCCGTGTCCAGGCCGGCGATATCGTCGACCGTGAGCTGGTAGAAGTCCGCGACATCGTGGATCAGGCCGGCGGCGATCATCTTGTCGACGATTTCGTCGCCCAGGCCGTCGACGTCCATGCAGCCGCGGCTCACCCAGTGAAGCAGGCGCTCCTTGAACTGCGCGGGGCAGTCGATGGAGACGCAGCGGTAGGCGACCTCGCCGTCCTCGTGGACCACGGGGCTGCCGCACACGGGGCAGACCTCGGGCATGTGCCAGTCGGCCGAATCGACCGGGCGCTTGTCGAGCACCGGACCCACGACCTCGGGGATCACGTCGCCCGCCTTGTGCACGATGATAGTGTCCCCCTCGCGCACGTTTTTGCGGCGGATCTCGTCGATGTTGTGCAGCGTGGCGCGCGCGATGGTGGAGCCGGCGACCGTCACCGGGTCAAACTCGGCGACCGGCGTGAGCACACCGGTGCGGCCAACCTGGATGCGAATTTCGCGCAGGACGGTCTGCTTTTCCTCGGGCGGGAACTTAAAGGCAATGGCCCAGCGCGGCGCGCGGGCGGTAAAGCCCAGGTCGAGCTGCTGCTGGAAGCTGTCAACCTTTACGACCACGCCGTCGATGTCGTAGTCCAGGTCACCGCGATGCTCGAGGGCCTGGGCGCAGAACTCGTGGACCTCGGCCGGCGTGGCACAACGAGCCACGTTAGGGTTGACGCTAAAGCCGGCGCTACGCAGCCAATCGAGGAACTCGCGCTGGCTGTGGACGTGCAGCGGGTCGGTATCGGCGATGGCGTAGATAAAGGTGGCAAGATCGCGGCGCGCCGTAACCTTGGGATCCTTTTGGCGCAAGCTGCCGGCGGCGGCGTTGCGCGGGTTGGCGAAGGGGTCGCGTCCCTCGGCATCGGCCTCTTCATTCAGACGAACAAAGCTGCCCTTGGGCATATAGACCTCGCCGCGTACCTCAATGGTGCGCTCGCGGTCGGCACCCATGTGGGCGAGCGCCGGCTCGGACAGGTGCATGGGCACATCCTTGATGGTACGGACGTTGAGCGACACGTCCTCGCCCGTGGTGCCGTCACCGCGCGTGGCCGCGCGCACGAAGCTGCCGTTTTGGTAGGTAAGCGCCACGCCAAGGCCGTCGATCTTAAGCTCGCAGGTATAGGTGACGCTGCCGGCACCGAGGGCATCCTCAGTGCGCTGGAGCCACGCGTCGAGTTCGTCCAGATCCATGGCATCGTCCATGGAATACATGCGTGCCATGTGCGTGACCGGCGTAAACTGCTCGCTCACGTAACCGCCCACGCGCTGGGTATAGCTGTCGGGCGTCACCAGGTCGGGGTAGGTGGCCTCGATTTCCTGCAGCTCAACGAGCATTTTGTCAAAGGCGGCGTCCGTGATCTCGGGCGCATCGAGCATGTAGTAGCGATAGGCGTGGTAATCAAGCTCGTGACGCAGCTCGGCCGCGCGCGCTGCCGCCTGGGCATGGGCGTCGGTCGGTGCGGCGGCATCCGTGCTCGCGGGCGTTTCGGTATCGATGTCCACGCCGTCACCAAACAGGCTCGATTGCTCCATAGCGGCACTCCTTCGCTCGATTTCAAACGGATACTAGAGTACCACCGGTCACGATGGGGCCGAATAGCGGTCTCAAACCGCACCGAATCGGCAGCCGACGGACCAGGGTTGATCGCACGATCAAACCATGCTCTTATCAGCTTTAAATGATCCGTTTTCCTCCGTCCCCAACGGATCAATAAGAAAAGGGGGCTGTCCCGCGCTGGCGGG
>CAJJYO010000164.1 GCA_905197385.1 uncultured Collinsella sp. | reverse complement strand
GGCCCACGTCGTTGTATCCCACGTGGCAGTAATACTGCGCACCGTCATCGTCTGCGGTCAGGTCAATCTCGAGCTTTGAGGCCGTTCCAGCCGCGAGGTTGCCATCGGCACCCACGAGCTTAAACTCTGTCTCGCCGCGGCCCTTGCGGTACCACATATAGGTCGGTGCCAGCCCTGTTTCGCTATCGTCGGCACCGAGTTGCTTCACATGGCCAATCGCCGAGAGCGTCAGGTGGCTTCCCGCCGCGCGCTCAACCGAAGAGTCGTATCCAAGATCCGACCCCTCCGCAGCATCCGCCGCAGGTCCGCTCACGGTCATCGTCATGCCATCGGGCATGGTCTTGACCGTGATGATTGCCGAGCGAATACCTGTTTCGGTCGTGGATCCGTTCTTAACGGCGGCGATGGCG
The DNA here is from genome assembly GCA_905197385.1 of uncultured Collinsella sp. Classification (GTDB taxonomy): domain Bacteria; phylum Actinomycetota; class Coriobacteriia; order Coriobacteriales; family Coriobacteriaceae; genus Collinsella. Next base: position 3,862 of record CAJJYO010000164.1, on the reverse strand, counting down.
AATCGATACTCCGTATTGGGCTGCAGCCCATCCCACTTGAGCGAGGTCTGCGTGTTGTCGGCAATCTTCCAGCTATTGACGACCGCATCCGCCGCATTGCTCTGCAGCATGCCCACGCCGTAGCTAAAGCCACTCTTGTTTGCGAGTACATCGTCCCAGCTAAACGTAACGCTGGTCGAATCGACGGCGTTTGCCGTAAAGCCCGTCACGGCCGGCGCGTCGGGCATCTCGACGTCCTTAACGTCATAGCCCACGATCCAGAACTGGTCGGTGTCCTTGGTGCCGAGCTTGTCGCCCGAGTCTGCCTCGAACTTGTCGACATCCACCGCGTTGACGCCCAGACGCCACACAAAACCGTACTTGCCCTGCGCGGCCTCGGGCAGGTTGTCGACGGTGCCGCCGTATTCGGTCGATTCACTCGAGGAGTTACCCGTAGTAAAGCCGGCGTTGGCACCAAAGCACAGGCCGCCAAACAACTCGTGCTTTGCGAGCTTCGCGCCCATGACAACGCTGCCGTTCAGCGTCAAGCCGAGCTCGAGCTCCTGCTCCTTGCCCTCCTCGACTTCGATGGTCTGCTCAATGCTCGCCCCCGACTGCGCGGCGGCGCCGTTAAACCCATCGTGCGTGTAGGCGCGCGTTACGCCAGGCTTGCCCAGGCCAAAGGAATCCCCAACGGGAGTCTCGCCGTTGAGCGTCGTTTGATAGGTTCCGGGTTCTCCCGACCGGTTGGTCAAAAAGTAGCTGAGCGGCGTCATATTGTGCTGTTTGGCAATGCGGTCATAGGCCTCGACATTAACGACCGAGGTCTGCGCGCCGAGCGACACGGGCGCCGCCATCACGCCCTTGCCACCAGTTTCCTCATTTTCGATCTCATACTCGTAATAGACCATCGGAATCGTGTAGAGCACGGCCTTGTCACCCTCGCCGGCATGCGACTCATAGCTTACGCTTGCGCTGACCGTGCGCTCGCTCCGGTAGTCATAGCATCCCTCGGCGGCAAAATCGACTGAAGCATTCATCGCGACCAGGGGCGGACCGGTCTGCACCTCGACGGCAACGCCCAACTCGGCGCCAATGGTATAGCTCTGGGATGTCCCCGTGCCCTTTTCCTCTCCGTATGACGTGCCGCCCAACACCAGATAGCCGTATGCCTGCTCCAGATCCTCAACATAGGGCGCATCCTGCAGCACGGCAAGCACGCGCGGGTTGGTATAGACCTTGTAGCGGTCCTTGTACGTGATCTTGACGCTGTCGTTGTCGACATCGGGCAGCGCGAGCGAGATAAATGTGCCGTAGGTAGTGCCGCGACGGTTGCTCTCGCTAATCACCTGCTCCTCGCCGCGGCGCACCTTTCCGTTCTCGTCGAGCGAAAAATGCGAGGCGGTCATCCAATAGTAGTCATCGTTCTTGCGCAGGTCCTCGTCGCGGTGCTTGCCCACCACGGCGATAAAGCTCTCGTTATAGCGGTCCGAACCCGAGACGCTGCCCGCCTTGACGTCGCTGATCCACACCTGTTCTATACCCTTGTGGTCATGCTTGTTGCTGCTGTTGTATTGCTGACCGCTCATGCTCATGGTTCCGACCATGGACCCCAAGCCCTGAGCCCCGCTCTGTGCCGTGTTGCAGGCAAAGTCGCGGAACACATCGCCGCCCACGAGCACCTCGTCAACCGCCAGCTGCTCGGACAGGCCGTCAAGGTTGGCAGTGGCAAGGGCAATAGGCGCCAAGGTGCACGGATAGCGCTTATCCTGAGCGCTATCCTTCCATGCGCTGTTGGGCACATGCATCAGCCCATAGGAGGCGAGGAGCCCGTCTCTGTATTCCTTACAATCGGAAAGCTTGAACTCGCCAGACTCCGAGTCAAAATACGCGTAGCGGTACAGCGCGCCGTACAGCCCCTTGCTGCCGTCAGAAGCGCCGTAATCAAAAGCGCTGCGTTGCCAGTCATAGCCCGCAAGAATAAGGCCCGTGACAGTTTCACCCGTCTTCTTTCCTTCTTCATCGTAGGCGGCAAACGTGCCGAACGTCGCATTCGCAGCGACCATGGTCTTGCCGTTCGCGGAGAGGGAGATTGCGCCCGCGTCGCCCAGAGCATCGACATGGACGAGCGCACCCTTGGATGCATCCCACGAAAACAGCTCGCAATGCGTCGACTTATCAATATTCTTCTTGCCGCAGGGTGCCGAGACCACGATGGCGAGGTCATCGCAAAAATCGCGATCGAGGTCGCCGGCCGCTAGCGAAACGACAGGAGCTGACTGAAGCTGCGTCCAGGAGTCGTTCCCGCCCTTGTTGTGCGTGGTGTAGTCCGCGGCGTTACCGGCATCGATCTTGACGACGCTTTGCTTCCAGTTGCCGCCCTCCAAGTCATACATGTCGACTACAGCCTTGCGCACGCCGTTCTCGTCGACATAGCAGCCCGCGTAGACAAAAAGCTCGTCGACGCCGTCGCCATCGACATCGCCCGCCTCGACATCAAAGACGGCGTCGTGCTCTTGCAGGTAACCGGCATCCAGGTACTTAAAACGGCCTTCGTACATCATATTAGTGTTGACCGTCACCGGCAGGTGTGTGTCGAGAGTGCGCGTACGCCCGTTGCTAAACGAGTAGAGGACCAGCTCAACCTTTCCGGCGTATGACTTGCCGTCAATCGTCGTGGAGGAACTGTCGCCGTAGGCACGGAGCTCGGCAACGCGGCTCTTTTTGCCCGTGCTGGCGTCGCTGCAGAACTCAACACTCGTGGCGTGAATGCCCGAGAAACCGTTGTTGTCGTTGGCGAGTACTGTTGAGGACTCATTGTTGCTTAGGTACGACCAGGTGCCGCCACCGTAGTCGCTATGCTTGTAGAGATCGCTGTTCGTATCGAAGTTGTTGACGTTTTGCCAGAACTTTGCGGCGCCCCACACACTTCCATAGCCATCGGTGAGTTTGCTGCTGCCGCCAATGTCACCGCGCTCGACGTTCTCGAGCTTGTCGCGCAGAGTGTAGCGATTGCCATGGCTACCGTTAGCTGCCATATAGACCTCGCTGCGCGTGGCAAACGTCGTGGGGGTATCAGTGGAATAGGGGCCAACGGTATCGGCCGGAATGTTCTCGCTCGTGCCCAGACCCAGGGCTTGATAATCCTGCTCGGTCATATCGGTGATTGCAGGCGCGTCTGCCGCCTGGGCAACCTGGGGCGTGGCCGTGAAGCAGGCGACGCTCGTGGCGATCAACGCAGCAAGCGCCGCCGTCCCAACAAGCGGGATTTTCGACAGCCTACGGATACGGGGGTGTGGAACGTACATGAGGGACCTCGCTTTATGCGAGTAGAGTGGACTCATTTTTACAAATGATACGTCCGATGCCCGATATCACGTGTCTCATTTTCGCCAACGGCGTGTCTCATTTTTGAGAATCCGAGATGCCGCGGAAATCTTATCCCAGCTCAAAGGCCATTTCTGGGATGTATTTTCCGCTTGAGCCTCATTGGGAAACGGCGTCCCACTTTGAGGGCTGATTGTGGGATGCATTTTCCGGTTTTGCTCTCATTGGGAAAATGCATCCCGTTTCTTGACCGAATAATGGGACGCAATTTCCCGTTGGAGCGCCTTTGGGAAAGTGTGTCCCACTTCGACCGCCCAGAGTGGGATGCACTTTCCGCAAAGCACCTCAACGGGAAACTACGTCCCATTCCAAAGGCAAATTCCGGGACGCATTTTTCGAAAGCCTGCCCATCCGGAAAGCCCGTCCCACTTTGGACGCATCCGGGCACGGAACCATCGACCTATCAGGCCTCCCATCAATAAAGAGGCGTCCTCCCGGACGGCGGGGCACGAAGTTCATCGCGAGTTCCGCACGCAAAGAAGGCCACTTAATGTGG
>CAJJYO010000163.1 GCA_905197385.1 uncultured Collinsella sp. | reverse complement strand
CGCCGAGCCGCAAGACGATGATCCTCTCATTTGGGAAGCCGCCCATATTGTGGTGGAATCGCAGCTTGGCTCCACATCTGGTCTGCAACGTCGTCTGAAGGTTGGCTATGCGCGCGCCGGGCGTATTATGGACATGCTGGAAGAAAAGGGTGTCGTCGGTCCGCCCGACGGTTCCAAGCCGCGCGAGGTCCTGCTGGACGAGGAGGGGCTTGCCGCGCTGGAATCTGTCGACGCCGAGATGGCACGTGAAGATCGTGAGTTTGGAGGATTCTGATGGCTGCACGCTTTGGTGACATGCTGCTCGAGCAGCGTCGCCGAATGGGCCTTTCCATTCAGCAAGTCGCCAACACCATCAAAATCAGGCCGCAGATCATCGAGTTTTTCGAGACCGGTAACTTTGCTTCGATGCCGCCGCGCGGCTATGCGCAGGGCATGATTTCGAGCTATGCTCGCTTTTTGGGCCTCAATCCGCGCGAGGTCGTCAATGCCTACTTTGACGATCTGATGGCATATGAGCGCGAGACGTCGCAGCAGGGCGGTCGTTTTCAGGACGCCGCTGGCTACGTCAATTCGCGTTCCTCGGTCGATAACGGGCGCTTCCTGATGGTTCAGGGCGGTCGTTCGACGCGTTATGGACAGCGTCCTCAGCAGGCCGGTTATATTACCGAGACGGGTTCGGGCGAGGAGATTCGTTCGCAGCGTGACCGGTTCCGCAGTACGCCGATGCCCGAGGACCGTGCACTTCCCGCTGCCCGCGGCGTGGGCCACAAAGCGCAGGTTGGGTGCGCAGTCCAAAATTTCCTTATCCAGCTGCGGCACGCCCCAGGATGTAATGGCGATATCCGCCCCGGCAATGATCTGCTTGACGGTCTCTTCGCTCTCAATCACAGCCGTATGGCCAGCGCTCTTCGGCTCCGCGTTCGGTCCAGCGTGGCTATCAAGGCCGCGGTGAACTTGCGCCCCGCTCGGGTCAGCGCAGCCTTCAGGGCCAGGGTGGCTATCGCGGCCGTTCCGATAGCAATCGTGGTCGTATGCCTCAGGGAGGCGGCCGCAGCAGTTCCAATCGTGGACGCGGCGGATCACGTACTCCTCAAAACAACGGGCTCGATCCGCGTATCGTCTACGCCGGCATCGGTGCCGTTGCGCTGTTGTTGATTGTGCTCATCGTGGTGCTTCTGCGCGGCTGCGCATCTTCGGCGCCCGAGACCACGCCCGAGACGCCCACTGCTACCAAGACGACGACCAAGAAGTCTTCTAAGAAGACCGAAACGGTCGACGAGGACGAAGACACCGATGAGGCGACGGATGAGTCGACTGACTCGGACGCTACCAAGACGACGGCCAAGAAGGAAGAGAACGAGGTCACGAAGGTCAAAGTCTCCGTTGCCAAGGGAAAGACCGCGTGGATTGAGGTCAAGGTCGACGGCAAGTCGGTCTATGGCGCCCAAGCGACTGGCCCCTTTGAGCAGGAGTACTCGCCCGAGTCCTCGATCGAGATCACCACGTCCAAGCCTTCCGATGTCACCGTTACCAAGAACGGTGAAAAGGTTCGTTACGATACCAAGACCTCGGGCGTGGCGCGTGTGACGATCACCGTTCCCAAGAAGGAGACGACTGATTCCGAGAATGGTGAAAGTTCTGATGGTACCGACACCACCGATGGTACCGATACCACCGACGGTACCGATGCCCAGTCCACGGATGGCGCCGATACCGCAACTGACGGTCAGACGCCCACCGATTCTACCGACTATTCGTACGATAGCTACTAAGTCGCTCGTACGCGAAAGGAAACATCATGGCTAAAGATTCCAGCTTCGACGTCGTGTCCGAGGTCAACATGCAAGAGGTCGACAACGCCTTCCAGCAGACCACGCGCGAGATTTCCCAGCGCTATGACCTTAAGGATTCTGGCGCCACGATCGAGCTTTCGAAGGGCGACAAGCTCTTTACGATCAACGCCCCGGCCGACTTTGTCTCCAAACAGATTATCGACGTGTTGAGCTCCAAGCTCATCAAGCGCGGCATCGACCTCAAGGCTGTCTCGTGGGATGCTCCGCAGGCGGCGTCGGGCGGCACCGTGCGCGTGCTCGGCCATATCGTCGAGGGTATCGACCAGGCGACCGCCAAGAAGATCAACAAGGACATCAAGGACCAAAAGCTCAAGGTCAAGGTGACCATCGAGGCCGACAAACTGCGTGTTTCCTCTGCTTCGAAGGACGCGTTGCAGACCGTGATCCAGTTCCTGCGCGACCAGGACTACGGCCAGCCGCTGCAGTTCACCAACTACCGCTAATATCAATCGAAAGGACCGCTCTCCAACATGGATACACCGTTGGGCTCCGTGCTCTACATCACCCTCGGGTGCGCTAAGAACGAGGTTGACACCGACCGCATGCGTTCTCTTTTGACCGCCGCGGGCTACGAGGAGGCATTCGACCCGCAGGATGCCGATATCGCCATCGTCAATACATGTTCGTTCCTCGCCTCCGCAACGTCCGAGAGCATCGAGACCACGCTCGAGCTCGCCAACGAGGTTCAGGACGGCGTTCGTTCTTGCCCCATCGTCATGTGCGGCTGCGTGCCGTCGCGCTATGGCGATGACCTGCCTGACGAGCTGCCCGAGGTCGCTGCCTTTGTGAAGGCCGACGAGGAAGACGGCATCGTGGCGGTCATCGATGGCGTGCTGGGTGTCGAGCGTGAGATTGCAGCCTATATCCCGCAGGTCAAACGTACCGTCGAGGGTGCTGTCGCCTACGTCAAGATTTCCGATGGCTGCAACCGCTTCTGCAGCTTCTGCATGATTCCCTACATCCGCGGCCGCTATCATTCGCGCAATGCCGAGAGCATCATCTCAGAGGTGCGCGACCTGGTTGCCGGCGGTGTGCGCGAGATCGTGCTGATCGGCCAGGACACGGGCATCTGGGGTACCGACTTTGCCGACGAGGACGTCGCCGATGGCTCGCCGCGCAATCTGGCGCAGCTGCTGCGTGCCGTCGCCGAGGCCGTACGCCCGCACAACGTCTGGGTCCGCGTGCTCTATCTGCAGCCCGAGGGCATGACTGACGAACTCATCGAGACGATTCGCGATACGCCCGAGGTGCTGCCCTATATCGATATCCCCGTGCAGCACTGCGACGCGCGCATTCTTAAGGCCATGCGTCGCTCCGGTTCACGCCAGGAGCTCGAGGATCTGTTCCGCGACCTTCGCGAGCGCATCCCCGGCATCGTGATTCGTTCCACGGCCATGGTCGGCTTCCCGACCGAGACCGACGACGAGTTCCGCGACCTTATCGACTTTATGGACACCGTCGGCTTTGACTACACGAGTGTCTTTGCCTACTCGCGTGAGGAAGGTAGCCTGGCCGCCAAGATGGAGGGCCAGGTCGATGAGGAGGTTAAGCTCGAGCGCGCCCAGGAGGCCATGGACCTGGGCGCGGTGGCCCACCTGTCCGCCATCGGCGGCCGGTATGCCTTCATGCACTGCTTCGACGGCTTCCGCACCTCTCACGAGATGCAGCGCATCGAGGCTCTGGACTATGAGGATCTCCGTGGTCTGGTGGACCAGAAGGCCCTGCAGGCCTTCCGCCATCAGTCTCTGAACCCCGAGCATCCCACCAACCGCGGCAACAACGTGAACCCCGATATCTACTTTCAGTGCAAGGAAGGCGCCAACGTCAAGGCCAATGCCCTGCCCGACACCGTCCAGCACTACATGGACGAGATCAACAAGCTCACCGGCCGTGACTACAAGCTGTTCAACTACTACGGCGCGCCCGACGCTGAGGAAGTCATCGTTGTGATGTGCTCCGCCAGCGAGACCGTGAAGGAGACTGTGGACTACCTGAACGCTCAGGGCCGCAAGGTGGGCATGGTGCAGATCCACCTGTTCCGTCCCTTCTCCGTGAAGCACTTTGCCGCCGCCATCCCCGCCACCTGCAAGCGGATCGCCGTGCTGGACCGCAACAAGGAGACCGGCTCCGTGGGCGAGCCTGTGTATCTGGATGTTGTCACCGCTCTGAATCAGGCTGGCCGCGGCGATATCCGCGTGGTGGGCGGCCGGTACGGCCTCTCCTCCAAGGACACCACCCCCGGCCAGATCGTCGCTGTGTACGACAACCTGGAGAAGGATGAGCCCAAGAACAACTTCACCATCGGCATCAACGACGATGTCACCCACCTGTCCCTCGAGGAGCATGCCGCGCCGAACACCGCTGCGGAAGGCACCATCGAGTGCAAGTTCTGGGGCCTGGGCGGCGACGGCACCGTGGGCGCCAACAAGAACTCCATCAAGATCATCGGCG
>CAJJYO010000162.1 GCA_905197385.1 uncultured Collinsella sp. | reverse complement strand
CGACAACGCCTCTAGGGACTGCTGCATCGTCAACCGCGAGACGCTGCTCGAGATCATCGACCACTACCAGGCCGCCGACTATCTGGACCTGCTCGAGGCACTCCAGGGCGACTTTGGCAACATCGACGTGTGCAGCTACGAGTACAAGGGCGAGGTCGTGGGGGTGTTTAGCGAGAAGTCGCTGTATCGCCGCAGCATGGACCTGCTCGACCAGACCGTGGCCGACCAGCTCTTCGATCCCGAACGCCCGATCCTGACCAAGGCCCATGACGTGCCGCCTTCACGCTATGCGACCGGCAGCCACGCCTGCAACTCGATCATCTCGGCCGGCTGCATCATCAAGGGCACCGTGCGCAACTCGATTCTGTCTCGCGGCGTCGTGGTCGAGGAAGGCGCCTCGGTGACCAACTCGATCATCAACCAGAGCTGCATCATCAAGAGCGGCGCCCGCGTTGAGAATGCCATCCTGGACAAGAACAACGTGGTTCCCACCAACACCGAGCTTCGCGGCACGCCCGAGAACATCTTGGTGCTGGGCAAGGCTCCGTTAACTTCCGATACCACGATCGTACGTTAACGTTGGCACCGCAACATCGCTCGTAACATGTAGAATAGCCGCCCGGTTCGCGCCAGGCGGCTATTCTCGAATTGCAACATGGGAGACAATATGGCTGATTCCAGCAAAAAGATGCAGATCGTGTTTGCCTCGGCCGAGTGCGCGCCGTTTGTGAAGACCGGTGGCCTGGGCGACGTGGCGGGCTCGCTGCCTGCGGCGCTTGTGCGCGCCGGCGCTGAGGTCATCGTGATGGTGCCCAAGTACGCCACCATCAAGGACGAGCACAAGGCGCAGATGGAGCACTTCTCCGACTTTTACGTGAGCCTGGGCTGGCGCAACGAGTACTGCGGGCTCGAGAAGCTCGAGCACGACGGCGTCACCTATATGTTCATCGACAACGAGCGCTACTTTGCGCGCGACTATCCGTACGGCTTCTTTGATGACGGCGAGCGCTTTGCGTTCTTCTCCAAGGCCATTACCGAGAGCCTGCAGCACCTGCCCGAGGGCTTTGAGTGCGACATCCTGCACTGCAACGACTGGCAGACAGCGCTGGCGCCCGTGTTCTTGCGCGAGTTCTACCAGGGCCTGCCGCTGTATGACCGCGTCAAGACCGTCTTCTCGATCCACAACGTGGCGTTCCAGGGCCAGTTTAGCGATACCGTGATGGAGGACATCCTGGGTGTGGCGCACATTCCGGCGGCCGCTTCGCAGCTGCGTTGCGACGCCTGCAGCATCAACTACATGCTGGGCGCGCTGCACTATGCCGATGCTATCACCACGGTGAGCCCCACCTATGCCAACGAGATCCAGACGCCTGAATTTGGCGAGGGCCTGGACGGCGTTCTGCGCGAGCGTTCGTACGCGCTGCAGGGCATTTTGAATGGCATCGACGTCGCGGGCTTTGACCCGGCGACCGACAAGCGCATTGCCGCCAACTACACCGTGGAGGACCGTTCCGGCAAGGCCGTATGCAAGGCCAAGCTGCAGGAAGAGCTGGGGCTCGAGGTTCGCGACGACCGTCCGCTCATGGTGATGGTCACGCGTCTGACGCGCCAGAAGGGCCTAGACCTGGTCATGTACGCGCTCGACCGCATCCTGGCCGGCGGCGTGCAGGTGGCGGTGCTGGGCACCGGCGACCGCGACTACGAGGACGGCCTGCGCTACTTCCAGGACAAGTACCCCGGCACCATGGCGGCTCGCATCGAGTTCGATCCGGCATTGTCGCAGCGCATGTATGCTGCCGCCGACATGTTCCTGATGCCTTCGAAGTTTGAGCCCTGTGGCCTGTCGCAGATCATCGCCATGCGCTACGGCACGCTGCCCATCGTGCGCGAAACCGGTGGCCTGAAGGACACCGTGCAGCCGTACAACGAGTTTACCGGCGAGGGCACAGGCTTCTCGTTTAGCAACTTTAACGGCGACGAGATGGGCGATGCGGTATTCCGCGCAGCGCGTCTGTTCTGGGATAACCGCGAGGCCTGGAACCAGCTGGTCACTCAGGCTATGAGCCAGGACTTTAGCTGGACGCGCTCGGCCGATAAGTATCTTGACCTGTACTTCTTTATGCATCCGGAGATTGAGAGGCCGGCGGCGGTTGTCGACGAGCCAGAGGCTGTTGCTGAGCCGGTGGCCGCTGAGGAGCCCAAGGCCGAGGAGAAGCCGGATGAAGCTGAGCCCGCAAAGGCCGAGCCTGAGGTGAAGGCTGAGGTTGCTCCTGAGCCCGAGCCTGCTGCGAAGCCTGCGGCAAAGAAGACCACGACTCGCAAGACGACAGCTAAGAAGGCTACTGCGACCAAGGCGGCGGCAACCAAAACCACCGCTACCAAGACAACGACCACGCGCAAGCGCACGACCGCCGCTGCCAAGAAAGCCGCCGAAGCCGAGGCTGCTCCCGAGGTAAAGGCCAAGGTCGCTGAGGCCAAACCGGCCGCCAAGGCTCCGGCAAAGCCTGCTGCCAAGAAGACAACGGCAACGAAGTCGACGACTACGACAAAGGCCGCTGCGGCCAAGGCTACCCCGAAGAGTGCCGCAAAGCCCGCCGTCAAGGTCGAGGAGGCGGGCGCCGAGCCCAAGGCCGAGGCAACTGCCGAGGCAAAGCCGGCCGCCAAGACCACCGCGCGTAAGCGCGCAACGACGACGGCCAAGAAGACCACGACCAAAGCTGCTGCCCCCAAGGCAGAGGCCAAGGCCGAGGTAAAGGCCAAGCCGGCGCCGAAGGCCGCTAAGGTCAAGGCCGCACCGAAGGCTACGGCCAAGCCCGAGCCCGCCAAGGAGACTCCGGTCTCCCCCGCCGCTCCGGCAGAGAAAAAGGCCCCGTCCAAGAAGACGTCCGTCCGCAAGGCCACGGCCACCCGCAAGCGCCGCTAGCCCAAAGACGATTCAAAACCTAATCAAACCCCATGCAAGGGGCGCTCCAACCGGGCGCCCCTTCTCTGTAGGTAGTTGGTAAAACGATTTTCTAGGACAACCGTTCGCCGATGGTAAACGGATGTTGTTTATACAGCCTGTGTACAACAGATATACTTACATCCTGTGCGTAAAGCCCATGGCCAGCAGGCCGTGATTCTATTGAACTGGACCGTACTATGAGATTGATACACAACAGCCGTCTGCCGCAGTTTCGCACTCCGTTTGGCGCTGTGACCACAGGAACAACCCTTTCGCTCTCCGTGATTCTGGAGGACGCCGATCCCGCGCAGGCAACGCTTACGCTGCGCACCTGGGTCGATGAGATCGGTGAATCTCGATATCCCATGACGCACGAGGGCGACGGCATATTTACCGTAGAGCTTGAGTGCACCGAGCCCTGTCTTATCTGGTACAGCTTTATCTGCAATATCGAGGGCCAGCCTGAGGTCCGCTTGGGGGCACCGCAGGGACGCACCGGCGGCGAGGGCGTAACCTACGACTACGCCGAGGTGCCGTCATTTCAGGTCACCGTCTACAAACACCGCGCGAACCGTCCCACCTGGTACGAGCGCGGTATGGTCTACCAGATCTTCCCCGATCGCTATGCCCGCGACGAGCACTGGCGCGAGCGCACGCTAGCCGAAGTCGAAAAACCGCGTAACGGAATCCAGCGCCGCATGGTCGAGGACTGGAACGAGCCGCCTGTGTACGAGCGCGCCGAGGACGGCTCCATCAAGACCTGGGACTTCTACGGCGGCTCGCTCAAGGGTATCCAGAATGACCTGCCTCGCATCGCCGAGCTGGGCTTTACAGCCATCTACCTCAACCCCATTTTTGAAGCCGCGAGCAACCACCGCTACGACACCGCCGATTACACCAAGATCGATCCGATTCTGGGCACCGAGCAGGACTTTACTGAGCTGTGCGAGGCGGCCGAGAAGCTGGGCATTTCCATCATTCTGGACGGTGTGTTCAACCACACAGGCGACGATTCGATCTACTTCAACCGCTACGGCAACTACCCCGGCGTGGGCGCGTGGCAGAGCGAGGATTCGCCGTGGCGCGATGCGTTTAATTTCCACGAGGACGGCTCGTACGACTGCTGGTGGGGCGTGGGCAATATGCCCGCCATCAATGAGAGCTCCGATCTGGTGCGCGAGCGGCTCCTGGGCAAGGACGGCGTCATTCGTAAATGGCTGCGCGCCGGCGCTCACGGCTGGCTCCTGGATGTGGCCGACGAGCTTTCCGATGACTTCCTGACCGAGATCAAAAAGGCCGTGCTCGCCGAGAAGCCCGACGCACTGCTGCTCGGCGAGGTCTGGGAAGATGCCTCCAACAAGATCAGCTACGGCC
>CAJJYO010000161.1 GCA_905197385.1 uncultured Collinsella sp. | reverse complement strand
GGCCTCGATGCCGGCGGCGGTGAGGCCGGCGTGGGTGTCGTGGCCGCTCGCGAGCGGCCCCTGCGCGTTCCAGCTGAGTGATGACATGAGTACGCCCAGGCTCTTGAGCACCTCGATCAGCGCGGGGTCCTCGGCAAAGAACGTGGCGTTTTCGATGGTGTGGATGCAGGCGACCTTGCCGTCTTTGAGCGCAGGGCGAATGTCTGCCGCGCTGCGTACGTTGACCATGCGGTCGTGGTTGAGCATTGCCTGGCCGCTCATATGTGCCATGATCTGCGCCTGGAAGCGCGCGGCGTGGGCGGTGGGAATCTCGTCGGGGACAAACGTGGCGAAGCACTGTGCCCACGGCGTGTTGCCGATCTTTGCGAGCGAGATGGCGCAGGCGTTGCCCTCGATGAGGTCGAAATCTTGCGGATGCGTTTCGTCGCCGGGGAAATAACCGTCGGTACCGGCGGTAAAGCGCAGGTCGAGATCGAGCGTGGCCCAGCCGATGCGGTCAGCGGTGTCGCAGTGTAGGTCAAATACGGGATATGCCATGGTTCCTCCGGTTGCAGCGTTTCTTTGCAAACTGTCTTTGAATTGTATGACTAGGGTATAGTTAGCGCCATATGTTCATGGCGGCCCGCGTTGTGCGCCGCCCTTATCACGGAGGTTACCATGTCCAACCAGGGCAAGAAGGTCAAGACCCATTATCGTGGCACGCTCGACGACGGCACGCAGTTCGATAGCTCTTACGATCGCGGCGAGCCGCTGGAGTTCACCTGCGGCGCCGGTCAGATGATCAAGGGCTTCGACGCCGCTGTTGTCGACATGCAGGTGGGCGAGAAGAAGACCGTGCACATTCCCGCTGCCGATGCCTACGGCGAGCACAACCCCGAGATGGTCCTGACCTTCCCGGCCGAGCAGGTTCCCAACATCGAGCAGATCGAGAAGGGCATGAAGCTCTTCCTGTCCACGCCGAGCGGCATGCCTGTCCCTGCTGTCGTCATCGATGTGACGTCCGAGGCCGTGACGCTCGATGCCAACCACGAGCTTGCCGGCAAGGATCTCAACTTTGATATCGAGCTCGTTGAGGTCGAGGACTAGTTGATGTCCGTGGACCTGGTAGCTACGGAGCGCTTGGGAAATCTCAACGACCCGTCCTATGAACTCCTGCTTCGTCGGGAGCTGGGTGGCGTCTTTGAGGTTGACGAGCTGCTACTCGATTGGGACCAGGCTGATGCGCGCCTGTTTGTGGGCGTGACGGAGCTGGGGCGCACGGTGAATGCCCGGCTGGATGCCACTGATGGCGAGCGTCTTGCCGACGGTGACGTGCTCGCTGTCGACCGCACGGGCACGGTGCCCGTAGCGGTTGTCGTACGCCTGCGCAGCGCCGAGGTCTATTTGGTCGAAGTCGACCGCATGGATCCGATTGTGCTCGCACATGCGTGCTGGGAGATCGGCAACATGCATGCGCCGCTCTTCCGGGGTGACTCGGACGAGCATACCGTGCGCATGTATACGCCGGTGCAACCGGTTTTGGGTCGTATGCTCCGGGGCATTGGGGGCGTTCGGCTCTCGGTGGTCGCACGCGAGCTCGATGCCAGTCGACGCTTTGCATCGAGCGCGGCGGATGTTGTTGTGAGTATGGCTTCAGACTTTACGATCGTAAAAAAGACGCGCGGCTAAGCGCGCGTATGCGCAAGACGGGCTTTGAGGGATTGCCATTCAAAGTCCGTCTTGCTGTTGATGAGAGACTTTGGGGGAAGCATATGGGTCTTGAGGGAATCAAGCTGATCGCCTGCGATTTGGATGGCACGTTGCTGCATCCGGGGGAGCGCGAGCCGCGTCCCGAGGCCTTTGAGCTCATTAATGAGCTGCATCGTCGCGGTATTGTGTTTATGCCGGCGAGCGGCCGTCAATATGCGAGCTTGCGCTATCTGTTTGCCCCGGTGGCCGATGAGCTCGCCTATGTATGCGAAAACGGAGCCCTGGTGATGAGCGAGGGGCATGCCGTTGTCAAGCGTTCCATGGAGCGTAGCCTTGCTATGGATATCGCGAATGCCGTGGTCGCCTATCCCCATGCCGACGTAACCCTTTCGTGTGAGGGGCGCCTCTACACCATGAGCGGCAACGATGCGTTCGTCGATCATTTGCGCTATGAGGTCCACTGCGATGTGGCGGTGGTCGACCGCCCCGAGGACATCGACGAGGACGTCATTAAGATTGCCTTCCAGACGCCCGAGGTGGATCAGCTGGCGGCCCTGGAGTATTTCGAGCGCCTCTTTAGCGACCGTGTTGACGTGATGACGTCGGGAACCGAATGGACGGACTTTATCGGTTTCGGTTCGGGCAAGGGCTCCGCGCTTGCCGATTACGGTCGTGCCCTGGGTATTTCGCCCGATGAGATGATGGCGTTTGGCGATAACGAAAACGATCGCGACATGCTTAACGTGGTGGGCCATCCCTATCTGATGGAGAGCTGCAATCCCAGCATGCGCGGTGTCAATGACCGTGTCCGCTACGTGCGCACGGTCGAAGAAGAGCTGCGTCGCCTGCTCGCCGAGTAGGTTTTCGGGACATGCCTAGAAATGTACTGTTTGCTGTAGCGGATGGGCAAGTAGATTTGCGGGCATGCCCCTAAGGCTACCGGCAGTCGGGGCAGAGTCCCTCGAAGATGGTGTAGTGCGACGTGACGTTCCAGCCGATTTGCTCGGACGCCTTTGCGTCGAGCTGGGCGTCGAAGGGGAGCGGCACATCGATGACGCGGCTGCACGAGGTGCAGATGATATGCGCATGCGGCTCGATCGTGCGATCGAAGCGGCTGCCGCCCGGCGTCTTGATTGAGAGGATCTCGCCGGCGTCGGCCAAGAGATTGAGGTTGCGGTAGACCGTACCGCGGCTGATTTTGTCATCTTGCGCGCGCACGACGTTGTAGATTTCGTCAGCGGTGGGATGGTTATAGCTTTGGCACACGGCGTCAAGAACCAGCTTTCGCTGCCTGGTATTCCTTCTTTGCACCGCCATGCGCCTCGCCTCTTTTCTATTAACGGTCGTAGGTAAATGATACCTTATTTAGCACACAATACTAATAATGAGGACTGAAGCCGTCTTCATTGGCAAGTGGGGCTCGGACCTGGGCGTCTACGAGGCGAAAACGCGTTCCCATGCGCTCGTAGGAGGCATGAAGCGCCTCGAGATGAGATAGGATGTTTGCCGGAGCTCCCTGTATCTCCATCTCGACTGAGCCGTCTTCCATGTTACGCACCCAGCCGGTGAGTGCGCGTGCCTGCGCGAGGTTGGTGTTGGTAAAGCGAAAACCAACGCCTTGGACTTGCCCCGCCCAGCGCAGGAAATAGCGCAGGGGAGTGTCTTGAGTGGCCTCGTCGCTTGCGAGTACGGTAAGCCTGCGGCGCAGCTCGAACTCGACGTTTGATGGTTTTTGAGGCTCTCGACTGCCGCCGGTGACGCTGGAGAAGAACGTATCGAAGAGGCCCATCGCTATGCCTGCTTGCCTGCGTCGGCCGGGAAGGTTATGCCGGCCTGCTGACGCACGGCATCCATGATGCGCAGTGAGACGAGCGTGACATCGCGGTAGTGGCCGAGCTCGTGGCGTCCCGCCGGGGTCTCCCAGATCTCTTCCTTAACGTTATCGATGCCTCCGATGGCGGTGATAAAGTCTGTGAGTTCGTATTCCATAGTGTTGCTCGATTTGGGCAGGTCGAGCGCGCGTCCGTTGCCGCCTTGCTCGCGCGGCGCCTCGGTCGCCGAGCCGCGTACGACGTCGCCGCGATAGTCGATGCGGACGTTGCGGGGCGTGGACAGATGGTCGATCTGGATAGTGCCACGCTCGCCTTCGATCTGCGAGGGCAGCAGGTCATTCGTAATTTTGGAGTGCGCGAGCTCGACGGAGATACGGCCGCCGCCGTAGCTGGCGAGAATGGAACCGCAACCGTCGATGGGGCCATGGGTGAGCTCTTGCGTTGAGGGGTCGAGCAGCGTGGTCATGCTGGTGAGACCAGAGGGCATGCCGAAAATCTCGACCATGGGCTCGACGGCGTAGACGCCGATGTCCATGAGGGAACCCGAGGCCATGTGGCAGTCGAAGATATTGGTGGCGCGTCCAGCGAGGATTTCGTTGTAGCGTGAGGAATACTTGCCAAAGCGCAGCGAGGCGCGGCGAATGGGCGCAATTTCGCCCAGAGCGTCCTCAACGGCGTGGAAAGCGGGGTCATGGAGCGGGCGCATGGCCTCGAGAGCCACGACGCCTGCTGCCTCGGCAGCGCGAAAGACCTCGAGTGCCTGCGCCTCGGTGGCGCAGAAGGGCTTCTCGACGATAACGTGCTTGCCGCCGGCGATGCAGGCGAGCGCCTGCTCG
>CAJJYO010000160.1 GCA_905197385.1 uncultured Collinsella sp. | reverse complement strand
GCGATGAGCGTGGCGGGTTCCTGGTCGCGCGAGTTGCCCAGCCCGCCTGCAAAGCCGCCTGCGAGTGCGACGGTAAGGTCCCAGACGGTGGGTGTCGAGTTGTCGATGATGGCGGCCGTGGTGGTGCCAAGGGGCGAGAGCTTAAAGTACAGCGTGGACGTGACCAGGCAAAAGGCCATCTGCAGCGCAAGGCTGGCGACGGCTTCGACGGTAATCTCGCGGTCGAGCGTGGCAATACCGTATGCCATGGCAAGGACCGAGCCCATGAGCGGGCAGATGAGCATGGCGCCCACGATGGCGATGTCCGAATCGATATCGAGGCCGATGCTCGCGATCAACATGGCGATGATGAGGATGCATAGGTGGGAGCCAGTCAGACGCGCCCCGTTTACAAAACGCTTGCGGATCACATGATAGGGCGCGCGTCCCTCGCGAATGTTGAACGCGCGCTTGAGGAAGCGGGTGATGTTTTCCATGGCTTCGCTATGAGCGGGGCGGATGCCGTGACGCCGATGATGACGCTCGCGCAGTCGCTTGATCTGTTGTTTGTCGAGCTCCATGTCCACCTCGTTCCAGCGCGGTCCGCGCAACGCGCCCGTTGTCTTAACTCTACACCGTGGCGGGCGAGGTGTCTGTTGGATGCGGAATCCGATAGGACGGATGACGCGGGAGCAAATGCAAATCACAGGCTCAATTCCATCACGCGAAAATATGATGCACCAGCTCCTTCAAATGTGACGAAATTGTGAAGCACAGGAGCATGAATTTCAAAAAATACGCTGGTCGCCAATGTTGCGCAACAGAATTCAAAAATCAGCTCCTACATTTTGAAGCGTATGGATACATCCGTGTCAAAGGGAGAAAGCCATGACAAACTACAGTCCACAACACTTTGAGCCTCGGGCCAAGGCCGTCAACGTCAAGGGCGTTGCCAACCGCGCCGTCGCAACCGTTTTGACGGCGGGCCTCATCGCTCAGCCGCTTATGTCGCCGCTGGCGGCAATCGCCGCACCGTCAACCGGTAACGGCGATTCTGTGCAGGGGGGGGGTAGTTCTGTAGAGAATACCGTTGCCGCCGGTAACCAAGCGGTCGTAAAGACGGCTGCCCAGCTGGCCGAGGAGTCGGCAAAGCAGCTCAAGGACGCTCAGGCCGCCTACGATGCCGCCCAGAAGAAGGCCGACGCGGCAGGCCAGTCTCAAAAGCAGGCGCAGCAGCAAAAGAATCAGGCCTCGCAGGCCGTGACCGATAACGCCGCCGAGCAGAACGAGGCCGAGGTAGCCGCGCTTCAGGAGAAGATCGACGAGCTTAAGGCGGCCGTCGACAAGGCCGAGCAGCAGCAGAAGAAGCTGGGCGACCTGAACGATCAGCTCGATCAGGCCAACAAGAGTGTCGAGGATAAGACCCAGGCGCTCAAGGACGCCAAGGCAAAGCAGGATGAGGCCAAGAAGGCCCTCGATGATGCCCAGGCCAAGCTCGAGGCCATGGGTATGGACGAGTACGAGGCCGCCAAGAAGGCCGTCGAGGACGCACAGGCAAAGCTCGATGACGCCAATAAGGCCGTTGCTGCTGCACAGGCCAATCTGGACCAGGCCAAGGCCGCCGAGGCCAGTGCACAGCAGGAAAAGAAGGACACTGAGGCCGCTCTGACTTCCGCCCAGGCCAAGAAGCAGGAGACTGCCGCTGCTCTCGCAGCCGCAACCACCGCGCGCGATAACGCCCAGCAGAAGTTCAACCAGGCGCAAGCCGCGCTCGATGCTGCCGTCTCGGGTACGGGTGCTGACCTGAGTGCGCTTGAGGCCACCAAGAACGCTGCTGCTGGTGAGCTCAAGACCGCGCAGGCGGAGCTCAATGCCGCGACGGATGCCGACGCCACCGCACAGGCGAACCTGCAGGCTGCGCAGACTACCGTCACCGCCGCGCAGGAGAAGGCCAACGCCGCCAACGCCGCCGTGGCATCTGCCCAGTCTGCATATGATGCGGTAAGCAAGGAATACAACGCCGCCGTCAGCAAGCGCGACGCCGCCAAGGCCGCATGCGAGCAGGCCCAGCAGACCGAAGCCGACAAGAAGGCGGAGTACGACCGACTCGTCGAGGTCCGTCAGCAGAAGCGCAGCGAGTGGGAGGCGGCCTGCGCCGCTTCGAACGCCGCGGAAAAGGCTTATGACGCTGCTAATGCCCAGGTTGAGGCTCTTGAACAGCAGATTGCAGACCTAAAGTCCAACATGACCGTTGACCAGGAAGTCATCAATAAGGGCATGCTCGGCTTTATGGCCTACATCAGCAACAGCAGCGATTTCACCGCCACACAGAAAAAGAACGCCCAGGATGCCGTATCGATGCTGACCGGTGCTGAGGACAAGGCCGACTGGTATGACCAGTACGTCGATCAGGATATGTCTCGCGACACCAATCCGCTCTCCTTGGAGCAGATGCGCAACGCCCTGACATATCTCGACACCCAGAACAACCTCCGCAAGGCGAACGGTCAGTCGGCGCTCAGCGTCAGCCTCCGTATGACTGCGGCAGCCGCCCTTAATACATCATATTCATCGAACATCTGGGGACACTCGAACTGCTACTTCGACAACGGTGAAAACCTTGCTGGCGGAGGCGGCGCATATACCGGCGGCGAGACCGAGGATACCCTCGGCTGGCCCTATACCGGCCTCTATACTCAGGAAAAGAAGATTTTCGACAAGTATGTAGAGCAGTATGGTGACAAACTCGGCAAATATCGATATGAGTCCTATTACATCTATCAGAACTACAACAGCATCTACCACGAGTGCGGGCACTATCTCAACATTATCGATGCCTCTACGAGAGCCATCGGCATCGCGACCGGTAGCGGCAAGAATACCGATTCCGAGGTAACCATCTTCGATTACAGCGATGATGACACGCAGGCTGATTTCACTGTCTCCGAGTTCAAGAAGCTCCTCAACGACTACATCGATTCCGCCTACAATGCGGGCGGCACGCAGGCGCAGAAGGCGCAGCTCAAGGAGCTCCAGGGCAAGCTTGCCGAGGCGCAGAAGAACTTTGGAACTACAAGGGAAGCTTACTTCGCAGCTGTAAACGGGCAGGATGCCGCCCAGGACGCTTTCACCGCAGCCGATGTGAACATGAACACCGCCAAGGGCGAGTACGAGAAGGCTAAGTCCGGCACCGCCGCCGCGAAGACGGCATACGACGCCGCCGAAGCCAAACTCAAGGGTATCGACGTCAAGACGCCCAAGACCAAGCTCGACGCCGCCAAGAGCGAGGCCGCTACTGCCCAGGCAGCTCTCGATAAGGCAAACGCCACGCTTGCTGACAGCAAGACGAAGGCAGCCGAGGCCGCCGCTCACAAGGCGAAGGCTCGCAGCGCCCGCGATGCCGCCAAGGCAAAGTCCGAACAGGCCAACGAGGCGTATGACAACGCTACCGCTTCGGTCAAGGACCTTGCCGCCAAGCGCGATGCCGCCCAGGCGGACCTTGCGAATAAGCAGGGCTCGCTTGACGAGGCAAAGAAGGCCGACGATGCCGCCCAGGCTGGTGTAGACAAGGCCCAGGCCGCAGATGTCCAGGCCGCGACTGCTCTTTCGGACGCCAAGCAGGCAGTTGCCGCCAAGACGCAGGCCCTGTCCGACGCGCAGGCCAAGGCCAAGGCCGCCGAGGGCGAGCTTGCCACCGCACACAAGGCCTTCGAGCGCTTCGCCGGCGCTCAGAAGGCGGTCGACGACGCCAAGGCCGCCTATGACGCTGCCGTCGCCGGTGTCGCCGATGCCCAGAAGCAGCTCGAGGCCGCCAACGAAGCCGTCGTCGATGCGAACCTCGAGATCGTCAAGGCCAAGGCCGAGCTTGCCAGCGATGAGGCACTCAAGGCCGATCTTGAGGCTGTCGACCACAAGGCCTCTCTTGCCGCGGGCACGACGGGTAACGAGAAGCTGGTCAAGCTGAACGCTGCCTACGCTCGCTATAAGACCGCCGTCGATGCCGCTGCTGGTCTCAAGGCTGCTCTGAGCGATGCCGATGCCAAACTGTCCGATGCCAACGACGCCTATGCCGCCGCGCTTGCCGAGCTTGGCGATGCCAAGGATGCCCTGGCTGCCGCGCAGGCCGAGTACGACAAGTATCATCCCAAGGCTGAGCCGCAGGCCAAGGCTCAGGTTGCGCAGGCTGCTGCAAAGGCTCCTGTCGCCAAGAAGAAGGCAACGTCGGCCGCGCTCGCCCAGACCGGTGATGACTCCGCGCTTGCGGGCGAGGTCTTCGTCATCGGCGGTATCACCCTCGTGGCCGCTGGTGTGACGCTGGGCGATCGTCGCCGCAAGCAGATGTAGCGATTCGGGCGTCGGCTCTGCAGCGAACTCCAATTCATAGCGGGACCGTCTCGATAGCCAAA
>CAJJYO010000159.1 GCA_905197385.1 uncultured Collinsella sp. | reverse complement strand
ATCAGCAAAAGGGGATGATAAGTTTATCACCACCGACTATTTGCAACAGTGCCCTCAAACCCGCCGTGCTGGAAAAGCAGCGCAAAAGCAAGGGGGTGCGCCGTGGTGAAGCCTAAGAACAAGTACAGTCTCAGCCACGTCCGGCACGACCCGGCGCACTGTCTGGCTCCCGGCCTGTTCCGTGCCCTCAAGCGGGGCGAGCGCAAGCGCAGCAAGCTGGACGTGACGTATGACTACGGCGACGGCAAGCGGATCGAGTTCAAGGGGCCGGAGCCGCTGGGTGCTGATGATCTGCGCATCCTGCAAGGGCTGGTGGCAATGGCTGGGCCTAATGGCCTAGTGCTTAGCCCAGAACCCAAGACCGAAGGCGGGCAGCAGCTCCGGTTGTTCTTGGAACCCAAGTGGGAGGCCGTTACCGCTGATGCCATGGTGGTTAAGGGCAGCTATCGGGCGCTGGCCCGTGAAATCGGGTATGCAGAGGATGGCGGCAGCCAGTTCAAGGCAATCCGGGAGTGCATTGAGCGCCTGTGGACAGTCTCCATCATCGCCCAAAATGGCCGCAAGCGGCAGGGGTTCCGGCTGCTTGCCGAGTACGCCAGCGACGAGGCAGGCGGGCGTCTGTACGTGGCCCTGAACCCCTTAATTGCTCAGGCCGTCATGGGTGGTGGCCAGCATGTGCGCATCAGCATGGACGAGGTGCGAGCGCTGGACAGCGAAGCGGCCCGCCTGCTGCATCAGCGCCTGTGTGGCTGGATCGACCCCGGCAAGACCGGCAAGGCGGCCATAGATACCCTGTGCGGCTATGTCTGGCCGTCAGAGGCCAGTGGTTCGACCATGCGCAAGCGCCGCCAGCGGGTGCGCGAGGCGTTGCCGGAGCTGGTTGCGCTGGGCTGGACGGTAACCGAGTTCGCGGCGGGCAAGTACGACATCACCCGGCCCAAGGCGGCAGGCTGACCCCCTGTTTAACAGTCACGCCCCTCCCCCTCCGCACTGTCAGATTGCTACCAGCTCAAGACGCCGTACCGGGACGGCACCACGCACGTCATTTTCGAACCATTGGATTTCATTGCAAGGCTGGCCGCCCTGGTACCGAAGCCCAGAGTCAACCTAACCCGCTTCCACGGGGTGTTCGCACCCAACAGTCGGCACCGGGCGTTGGTCACGCCGGCAAAACGGGGCAGGGGCAACAAGGTCAGGGTGGCTGATGAACCGGCAACACCAGCACAACGGCGAGCGTCGATGACATGGGCGCAACGGCTCAAGCGTGTTTTCAATATCGACATCGAGACCTGCAGCGGCTGCGGCGGCGCCATGAAAGTCATCGCCTGCATTGAAGACCCTATAGTGATCAAGCAGATCCTTGATCACCTGAAGCACAAAGCCGAAACCAGCGGGACCAGGGCGTTACCCGAAAGCCGGGCGCCACCGGCTGAGCTGCTCCTGGGTCTGTTTGACTGACGAGCCTGAAGGCCAACGATACCAATCAAAATGCTGCGTTCACAGCGCCGCGGCAGGGATCCGCCGTGCTGGTTGTCGGAAAAGGAGCCGCTAGTGGGAAAGAGGAGGGTAAATTTTCAGCGTTGCTGGCTCCCCGTCAGCCGGATTGGGTTGCATCGCAGGGGTGTCGAAAGAGTCAACTGCGGTCCAAAGCTGTTGGACTTGGGTGAAAAGGGCGTTTATTCTTCCTATACGTGCCGCGTTCCAGGCGGCGACTATGAGGGCTATGTCGATGCCCATGTGCGCCGGCTGGAGGCGCTACGCCGGGCCGGTATCGTCGAGCGGATCGACGCCGACCAATGGCGCATCCCCGATGATCTGGTCAGCCGTGCCGCCGCCCATGACGCCGGCCGAGACAGTCAGGCCAGCGTTCGCGTCCTTTCCCCGGTCGATCTGAACAAACAGATCGGATCGGACGGCGCGACCTGGCTGGACCGGCGGCTGATCCACGGCGAGACGGCCGACCTTGCGCCAACCGGCTTCGGGCAACAAGTCCGCGAAGCCATGGACCAGCGCCGCGAGCACCATATCGAACAGGGCGACGCCACCCGCAGCCGGGACAGCCGCGTCTTCTACCGGCGCAACCTTCTCGCCATCCTGCGGGAGCGCGAGGTAGCCGGCGTCGGATCGGATATGGCTTTGAGTAAGGGCCTGCCGTTCCGCGCCGCCACGGACGGCGAGAGCGTCAGCGGCAAGTTTACCGGAACCGTGCATCTATCGAGCGGCAAGTTCGCCGTGGTCGAGAAATCCCATGAGTTCACCCTTGTCCCGTGGCGGCCGATCATCGACCGCCAACTCGGCCGCGAGGTTATGGGCATCGTGCAGGGCGGGTCGGTGTCGTGGCAGTTAGGGCGGCAGAGGGGGCTGGAACGCTGAGTGCGCCCATGCCGCATTGCGAAGCAAAAGATAATCGGATAAAATGTAGCAATTCATATTCGTAAGCGTGGAGTAATCAGATGGGAAATTCCAAGTCAGCAGACAAGTAAGCCGCAACAACCAGTATTGTTGTTGCGGCGCTCTGTAAGGCTAGTCTCATCTGATTGCTGACGAGCAGACGTCGCCCGGTATTCCTTAATCGAGGGTTGATTCGTCATGACCACCACACGCCCCGCGTGGGCCTATACGCTGCCGGCAGCACTGCTGCTGATGGCTCCTTTCGACATCCTCGCTTCACTGGCGATGGATATTTATCTCCCTGTCGTTCCAGCGATGCCCGGCATCCTGAACACGACGCCCGCTATGATCCAACTCACGTTGAGCCTCTATATGGTGATGCTCGGCGTGGGCCAGGTGATTTTTGGTCCGCTCTCAGACAGAATCGGGCGACGGCCAATTCTACTTGCGGGCGCAACGGCTTTCGTCATTGCGTCTCTGGGAGCAGCTTGGTCTTCAACTGCACCGGCCTTTGTCGCTTTCCGTCTACTTCAAGCAGTGGGCGCGTCGGCCATGCTGGTGGCGACGTTCGCGACGGTTCGCGACGTTTATGCCAACCGTCCTGAGGGTGTCGTCATCTACGGCCTTTTCAGTTCGATGCTGGCGTTCGTGCCTGCGCTCGGCCCTATCGCCGGAGCATTGATCGGCGAGTTCTTGGGATGGCAGGCGATATTCATTACTTTGGCTATACTGGCGATGCTCGCACTCCTAAATGCGGGTTTCAGGTGGCACGAAACCCGCCCTCTGGATCAAGTCAAGACGCGCCGATCTGTCTTGCCGATCTTCGCGAGTCCGGCTTTTTGGGTTTACACTGTCGGCTTTAGCGCCGGTATGGGCACCTACTTCGTCTTCTTCTCGACGGCTCCCCGTGTGCTCATAGGCCAAGCGGAATATTCCGAGATCGGATTCAGCTTTGCCTTCGCCACTGTCGCGCTTGTAATGATCGTGACAACCCGTTTCGCGAAGTCCTTTGTCGCCAGATGGGGCATCGCAGGATGCGTGGCGCGTGGGATGGCGTTGCTTGTTTGCGGAGCGGTCCTGTTGGGGATCGGCGAACTTTACGGCTCGCCGTCATTCCTCACCTTCATCCTACCGATGTGGGTTGTCGCGGTCGGTATTGTCTTCACGGTGTCCGTTACCGCGAACGGCGCTTTGGCAGAGTTCGACGACATCGCGGGATCAGCGGTCGCGTTCTACTTCTGCGTTCAAAGCCTGATAGTCAGCATTGTCGGGACATTGGCGGTGGCACTTTTAAACGATGACACAGCGTGGCCCGTGATCTGTTACGCCACGGCGATGGCGGTACTGGTTTCGTTGGGGCTGGTGCTCCTTCGGCTCCGTGGGGCTGCCACCGAGAAGTCGCCAGTCGTCTAACCGACGACTGGTAGCAGGCCCGCTCCGATGCGGCGCACTAACCATCGAAACCTCGTGAATGTCGGTATCCTGTCTGGCAGGATACCGCTCATTTCCCTTGTTCAGTTCATCGCCGTCGCCGAGCATCTGAATTTTCGGCATGCGGCCAGCCACTCGGTCGATCGCTTGAAGAACTCCCGCTGCTGGTCGGCGCTTGCGGTCTGCCACCACTCCGGCGAGGCGCTCATCACGTATTCGACCGCCAGCACCGCATCCTTGCGCCGCTTCTCCGGCAACCGCTCCCTGAGCTTGCCCATCGCCTCATCGGTCGATCTGGCCGCCAGGTGATCGTTGTCCGGTGTGCGCTCCTGATCGGCGTTCGGCGTCTCGCGGTCGCGGTAGCAGTGCTGCAACGCAGCCGCCACCGTGCCCATGCTGTTGAGCTTCTTCGCCCTCATGATCGCAAACGCCATCCGTCCCCCGGCGCAACTGTCACGCCCCCGGCGTAACTGTCACGCCCCCCCGGCGTAACTGTCACGAACCCCCGGCGTAACTGTCACGAACCCCCGGCGTAACTGTCACGCCGGCACTGTTGCAAAGTTAGCGATGAGGCAGCCTTTTGTCTTATTCAAAGGCCTTA
>CAJJYO010000158.1 GCA_905197385.1 uncultured Collinsella sp. | reverse complement strand
GCTGCCGGCGTGTTCGAGCCGTTTGGCTTTAAGCCCATCGAGACGCCCGCGATCGAGCAGGTTGACGTGTTTGTCCACGGTATCGGCCAGTCGACCGACGTCGTGCGCAAGGAGATGTTCCGCGTGTTTAGCGGCGCCAACCTGGAGCGCGTCTTTACCGAGGGCACCGACACCAAGCTTAAGCCCAAGCAGCGCCTGGCCCTTCGTCCCGAGGGCACGGCCGGTGTGGTGCGCGCCGTCGTGGAGAACAACCTAGTGCCCCAGGGCTCCACGCCGTTTAAGGCGTACTATGCCGAGGCCATGTTCCGTGGCGAGCGTCCCCAGAAGGGTCGCCTGCGCCAGTTTCACCAGGTGGGCATCGAGTGGCTCGGCGCTCCCGATCCGGCGGCAGACGCCGAGTGCATCATCATGCTCATGGAGTTCTACAAGCGCCTGGGCTTCGATCTTTCCAAGCTCCGTCTGCTCATTAACTCGATGGGCGATGCGCAGTGCCGTCCGGCCTATCGCGAGCAGGTTAAGCAGTTCATTCTCGACCACGCCGACGAGATGTGCGACGAGTGCCGCGAGCGCGCCGAGCTCAACCCGCTGCGCGCCTTCGACTGCAAGAACGACCATTGCCGCGAGATCATGGCCAACGCTCCGCTGATGGGCGACAACCTGTGCGACGAGTGCCGCGAGCACTACGAGCAAGTCAAGCGCTATCTGGATGCCGCCGGTATCGAGTATGTCGAGGATCCCACCTTGGTGCGCGGCCTGGACTACTACACCCGTACTGTCTTTGAGGTCGAGGCCCCTGGCGCCGGCGGCCGCTACGACGGCCTGGTCGAGCTCGAGGGTGGCAAGCCCACGGCAGGCGTCGGCTTTGCCGTCGGTTTTGAGCGCGCCCTGCTGGCCCTGCAGGCCTTTGGCAGCGATCTGGGTGCCGAGGAGGCCCCGTGCGTCTATGTCGCCAACGCAGGCAAGGAGCTGCGCCAGAACGTCTTTGCCATTACGCAGGAGCTTCGCGCCGCAGGGATTGTGACCGAGGCCGACTATCAGGGCCGTTCGCTCAAAGCCCAGTTTAAGCAGGCCGATAAGGTGGGCGCCAAGCTCATCCTGGTCCTGGGCGGCGACGAGCTTGCCGCCGGCAAGGTCAAGGTGCGCGACATGGAGAGCCACGAAGAGGTTCTTGCCGATCTGGACAACGTCGTCGAGGCGGTTCGCGAGCGCCTGTAGCGCATCTTTTTGAGCTTCGGGCCTGCTAACGTGCCCTGCTCATGGAGAGCGATTGTTACGGGGGTGTTTCGCTTTTATGCGGAATGCCCCCGTTTACGTATGCCGCCCACCGAGAAATACGACCATTTAGGGCAAAAACCTTTGCAATGCAGAAAATACTTTTGTGTGGTAAAGCGCAATCAGTGTCGAAAGTATTTCTCAAGCGCCTATAATGAATACCGCATGTTACGTGCATAGAAGGAGGAATGGGAGGAAACGTGGCTGAGAACCTAAGCAACCAGTCTGTACCCGAAGCCGCGGCGCGCGTCGCCGCCGTGGTCAACCGCCTCGTTAACCGAATCGGCTCGAATGCCGAGTCCAGGGAGCGTCTCGCCGAGATCGAGATCCCCGAGGAGCTGCGCGATAATCTGGCGCTGTTCCTGCGCCTGGAACGTCGTGTGCTTAGCGAGTATGATCCCGAGATCGCGGACCTGTTCGACAAGATTTTGACAGCCGAGATTGTGGTCAATGCTGGCAACCCCGGTAGCCGCGCTGCCGACGAGTCCGTTGACGAACAGGGCGTGCCCACTGCCGACGAGCCCACCGCCGTGGCGTTTCGCGAAGTCGTCGATTTGATTGACAGCCTGCCGCTTGATAAGCAGCAGGTCATCGTTCGCGCCTTTACGAGCTTCTTCCACTTGGCAAACCTGTCGGAGGAGAACTACCGTGTGGCGCAGCTGCGCGAGCGCGAGGCCGGCGCATCGACCGATACCGAGGTCGATCCCGCCAACGAACTCACCGTCGCCTATCACCAGTTGGTAAACGAGATGGGCGTCGAGGGTGCCAATGAGCTGCTCGGCAAGCTCGAGTTCCACCCTGTCTTTACCGCACATCCCACCGAGGCCCGTCGTAAGGCCGTCGAGGGCAAGATTCGCCGTATCTCCAACCTGCTGGAGGAGCGTCCGCGTTTGGGCGGCTCCGACCTGGTGGAGAACGAGCGCCATATGCTGCAGGAGATCGACGCCCTGGTGCGTACGAGCCCCATCGCGCTCAAGAAGCCCACGCCGGTCGAGGAAGCCGATACCATCATCGACATCTTCGATAACACGCTGTTCGACGTTATCCCCGTCATCTACCGTCGTTTTGACGACTGGGTGCTGGGCGACAAGGCCGGTACCGTGCCGCCGCTGTGCCCGGCGTTCTTCCATCCCGGCAGCTGGATCGGCTCCGACCGCGACGGCAACCCCAACGTCACCGCCAAGGTGAGCCGCGAAGTCGCCGCCAAGTACTTCACTCACATGGTGCTCAAGCTCGAGGACAAGTGCCGCCGCATCGGCCACAACCTCACGCTCGAGGCCACCTACAGCAAGCCTTCTGCCGAGCTCATTAACCTGTGGAACCATCAGGTCGAGATGAGCCCTCGTTACACGGCCCGCGCCGAGCTGATCTCCGAGCACGAGCCGCATCGCGCCGTCATGCTCGTCATGGCCGACCGCCTGAACGCCACCGTGCGCCGCATCACCGACACCATGTACCACAGCGCCGATGAGTTCCTGGAGGACCTGCGCGTCGTCCAGCGCTCGCTGGCCGCCTGCGGTGCCGTCCGTGCTGCCTACGGCCCGGTCCAGACCATCATCTGGCAGGTCGAGTCCTTCGGCTTCCATATGGTCGAGATGGAGTTCCGTCAGCACTCCGTGGTGCACGCCCGCGCCCTCAAGGATATCCACGAGAACGGTATCCATGGCGACCTGCAACCCATGACGCGCGAGGTCATCGATACCTTCCGCGCTATCGGCTCCATCCAGAAGCGCTACGGCAAGAAGATGGCGCACCGCTACATCATTTCGTTCACCAAGAGCGCCCAGCATGTGGCCGACGTCTTTGAGCTTGCCCACCTGTCCTTTGCACACGAGGAGGATGTCCCCGAGCTCGACGTGATCCCGCTGTTCGAGCAGCTCGAGGACCTCGAGGGCTGCGTTGACGTGCTCGACCAGATGCTTACGCTGCCCGTGGTGCAAAAGCGCCTTGCCCAGACCAACCGCCGCATGGAGGTCATGCTGGGCTATTCCGACTCCTCTAAGGATGCCGGTCCTACCACGGCCATGCTCGCGCTGCACTCCGCGCAGGAGCGCATCGCCAAGTGGGCCGAGAAGAACGATATCGACCTGGTGCTCATGCACGGCCGCGGCGGTGCCGTGGGCCGTGGCGGCGGCCCGGCCAACAAGGCCGTGCTGGCGCAGCCCA
Source organism: uncultured Collinsella sp. (assembly GCA_905197385.1). GTDB lineage: Bacteria > Actinomycetota > Coriobacteriia > Coriobacteriales > Coriobacteriaceae > Collinsella. The sequence continues at coordinate 991 of CAJJYO010000158.1, read as the reverse complement.
AGGGTTCGGTCAACTGCTTCTTTAAGCTCACCGAGCAGGGCGAGGTCATCTTTGCCCGTTACGGCAACCGCACGCTGGCTCAGCGTCATGTTGAGTCCGTTGCCGCCGCAACGCTTTTGCAGTCGGCCCCGAGTGTCGAGAAGACCAACACCGAGACTACTCAGAAGTTCTGGGATATGGCCGAGAAGCTCAACACCGCAAGCCACGAGCGCTATCTGGACCTGCTGAACACCGAGGACTTTACACCGTGGTTCTCGACCGTGACGCCGCTGACCGAGGTCGGTCTGCTGCCGATCGGCTCGCGTCCTGCCAAGCGCGGCTTGGGTGCCAAGTCGCTCGACGACCTGCGTACCATCCCGTGGATCTTCAGCTGGAGCCAGGCGCGCATTAACCTGGCCGCTTGGTACGGTCTGGGCACCGCCTGCGAGCAGCTTGGCGATCTTGACCAGCTCAAGGCTGCCTACCAGGAGTGGCCGTTCTTCCGCACCTTTATCGACAACATCGAGATGTCGATCGCCAAGACCGACCAGCGCATCGCCAAGATGTATTTGCACCTGGGCGACCGCGATGATTTGTCCGAGAAGGTCTTCACCGAGATGCAGCTCACGCGTAAGTGGGTCCTTGCCATCGTCGGTGATGAGTGGCCGCTGCAGCGTCGTCGCGGGCTCGGCTGCGCCGTTCGCGTGCGTAACCCCTACGTCGACGCTCTGTCCATCGCCCAGGTCCGCGCCCTTCGCGAGGTGCGCATGAATCAGGACGAGATGGCCGAGGAGAAGAAGGCCGAGTACATGAGCCTGATTCTTTCGACTGTGACCGGCGTCTCGGCAGGATTGCAGAACACGGGGTAATCGATAGCCCTGTGGCTCTCACCGGGACCCGATGGGTTTCCCTCTGAATGCGTCCTCGCACTTGAAGCCCCCTTATCCTGCTCCTTCGGAGCTGCGGATAAGGGGGCTTCGTGCTGCGGAGTGCATTCAGAGGGAAACCCGTC